>JBKHJD010000129.1:0-6203 GCA_046538315.1 Syntrophobacteria bacterium | reverse complement strand
AAAAGCGTATCATAAAATCGCTTTATGCGCAATCATTTTTTGCGCTCTGTATAGCTTCCCACCGTATATCAATAACGCCGGTGGAGCCAGATTTCAAAACCAAATACATCGGCGGTCGCGGTTATGCCCTGAAACTTATCTGGGAGCGCACCCACAAGGAGACCCGCTACGACAGCCCGGAAAATTTGCTGGTCATGGCAGGCGGACCGCTCTGTAACGAGCCCAGATTTCCTGGAACCGGCAAGTTTGTCGTGGCCACCATTTCTCCGTTGACCGAGACCTTCATTGATTCCAATGTTGGTGGACATTTTGCGCCCTTGTTGAAAATGTGCGGTTTTGACGCCCTGGCCGTAAGCGGCATATCCCAAGGAGAGGTGGCGCTTATTGTTGACGACGACGGAGGTACCATCAGCATCGCCGAAGCTCCTGTGTTCGGTGGAAATATCGACGAAGGGGGCCTCACCTATGGGAGGTTCCTGATGGAAGAATTCGGAGGCGGCGAACTGAGGGAAAATATGGCGGCGGTCACTACCGGCAAAGGGGCCCTGCATGCCCGATTCGGGATTATAAACAGTCTCTTTTATGACAAGCGACGCGGCCGGATACGCAGCAAGCAGGCGGGCCGCGGGGGGACTGGGACTGTCATGCGCCGAAAAGGTCTGAAGGCGGTGATCGTCCGATCCAGCCGGCCGCGAGTCCAGGCGAACAATCCTGTAGATAGAGAAGGGGTCCGTCAGGCAGGTGCAGCCTTGAAAAAAGTGGTGAGCCAACAAGACCCCAAGCAGCTCCGCCTGGGCGCGTGGGGCACGCCGGTTCTGGCCGAGTACATGAACAGGTTTCACATTCTGCCGGTACATAACTATCAATATGGCCATCATCCGGACGCCGCAGCGGTTTTTGCCAACGTTTTCCTGGAGCGTTACTTCAACAAGAACATTCCCGACGGCTGTTATTTCGGCTGCAATCTGGCCTGCGCCAAAGGGGCCGAGGAGGTTACCCTGACGACAGGCCCGCAGGCCGGCACAAAGGTGGGCATAGACGGTCCCGAATATGAAACTCTCGCCGCGGTCACCTGCATGGGAATATTCGACCCGCAATTCATCATGGAATATAACTGGTACTGCGACGAGTACGGACTGGATACCATATCCATGGGGGTAAGCGGCGCCTTTCTCATGGAGTGTCTCCAGCGAGGATATCTGACTGTTGAAGATATCGGCTATAACCTGTCATGGGGAAACACCGACGCGGTCGACCGGCTCATCCATGAAACCGCCGGGGGGGAAGGGCTCGGCAGGATATGCGGGCAGGGAATCCACCGGGCGAAGAGATGGGTGGCCCAGCGCTACGCGGAAAGGACAGGTGCACCACCTGCTGAGACCATGGCCGAACTGGACAAGTTCGGCATGGAAGTCAAGGGGCTGGAGTTCTCCATGTACATTACCAAGGAGACCCTGGCCCAGCAGGGCGGCTACGGGTTTTCGCTGAAAGGTCCCCAGCATGATGAGGCCTGGCTCATATTCATCGATCAGGTATACAATGAGATACCCACCTTTGAAATGAAGGCCGTTGCCCTGAAATGGTTCCCGCTGATCCGCACCTGGTTCAATGCCGTAGGGCTCTGCAAACTTCCCTGGATCGACGTCCGCCACCCTGACGCCGCCAAGACCGATAATCCCTCGCAAAACCAGCCGACCCTGGCATACTACGTGCAATGCTATAGTTCCACCACGGGAGTCAACAAGACACTGGAGGATATTCTTGATGACTCGGAGCGATTGCATCTATTGCAAAAATTGATCAATTTGCGTCAGGGCAAAGGAACCAGAGCTTTCGACCAGATACCTCTCAGGGCTATGGGGCCGGTTTACCTCAATGAATACAGCTCGCGCCAGGACTACTACGACTCCTGGCTGAAAGAAAATCTCGGGCGGGACGACGGTCTTCCTGCTTCCCCTGAAGGCAGGCACCAGGAGCTCTTGAAGCTGAGGCAAAATGCCTACCAGAGACTCTGTGATTCGGTCTACGAGGCCAAGGGATACAATCGAAACGCTGTACCGTTGCCTACCACGTTGAAGAAATTCGGCCTGCTCGATGAAAAGTCCGAGAGCCTGCTGGCGGCTTATGGGGTTTTTGAGCAGTGCCAGACGGCGGATCAAATGTGACCTGGTCGTGCCGGTGAGAGTTCAACGTTTCCCTGCGCATCGCCGAGGTGAGTTTTCATTTCCGCAATGCGTGCAAAATGGGTCCTTTCTACCGTCGCTTTCCTGATGATCGCGTCGATCCTCATGGTCTGCGCGGTCCTTTTGATCTACGACTGTAACGATCTCAAACCCTACATCACCCGGGCAGTCAGAGAGGCTACCGGCCGCACTCTGTCGCTTGATGGCGAGATCGATCTTGCCATCGGTGTACCGCCGGCTGTAGTGGTGGAAGATGTCCACTTTCAGAATGCCGTCTGGGGCTCGCGGCCGGAGCTGATGGAGATACGACGTCTGGAGGCAGAGTTAAAGCTCCTTCCGCTTGTTTTCGGCCATATCAGGCTCGAACGGCTGAGCCTCTTTGAGCCTGATGTGCTGGTTGAAACCGATGCATCCGGCAGGTGGAACCTTTCATTAGGAACCGGGAGGGATGGGGAGCAATCGCGCCCCAGGGAAGAGAGGGTTATAGATTCCGGCATACTGACCTTCGATACGTTGCATATCGAGAAGGGGCGTCTCCTTTACAAAGACGGCCGTTCGGGGCGGACGCTGGGCCTGACTGTAGACAAACTTGATGCCCAGAAACGGGAAAGCGACCGCCTGGTGGAAGTGGAGTTGGACGGGGCATATCAGGGCGGGCCCTTTCACCTCGCGGGAACCGTCGGGCCCCTGGATGTTCTGATCGATCCCGAGAGAGCCTGGCCGGTGAATGTCACCGCAGAAACGGCTGTCGCCACCCTCCGGGTGAACGGCACCATCAAGGAGCCGCTCTCCCGGCACGGTACGGAGCTTGACTTCAGGATACAGGGCCGGGATCTGTCCAGGCTCAACCGGTTTACCCATCAGAAGACAATCTGCAAAGGACCGTTCCTCATATCCGGCCACGCTGTGGATAGAGGACCGGAGGCGTACAGCATCACCGGCTTCACGTTCTCCTGTGGCGACATTGATCTTGGCGGCTCTCTTGAGCTCCGGCATCCGGGAGGCAAGCGGGAAGTTCTGAGGGCTGATCTGACCTCGGAGGAACTCGACCTGCGAGCGCCCCTGTCAGGGTTGCTTAAAACGGGCGAAGGTGGAGACCCCGCCAGGAAAAGGGACAGGGTCCTGCCCGATTGGCCTCTCCCCCTGGATATCCTGAAAGGAAAGGACTTTGACGTCAAGATTCAAACGGGCCGGATACTGCTGCCGCAGCTCAGCCTCGCCGGGGTGAGTGTCCGGGCGGTGCGCAGAGACGGATGCCTGACCGTGAAGCCTTTCAAGGCCTATTTCGGTGGCGGCAGCCTGGATGGGTGGTTGAGGCTGCGTCCGCAGGGAAATGAGGCTGCACTATCAGTTGTCCTGAAAGTAGAGCAGCTCGACCTGGACCATGTGTTCAGAAACCTGGAGCTCAAAGAAGGCCTCCAGGGCAAAGTGGATATGGACACGTACGTGGAAGGATGCGGTGGGTCTACCAGGGCACTGACGGCAGGGCTCGACGGCAGGATCATCGTGTCCATGGCCGGAGGGCGGATCAGCAACAGGTATATCCAGATGCTCGGCGCCGAACTCGGCTCCCGCGTGTTGCGACTGCTCAACCCTTTGGAGGAAGAGATGCGCCACACCCGGATCAATTGCTTCGTCAGCCGCTTCGACATAGAAGACGGCCTTGCCCGGTGCGGCGTACTGTTTCTGGATACGACAAACACGAGCGTGGCCGGCGGCGGTGATATCGATCTGAAGACAGAAGAGTTGAACCTGGCATTAAAGCCTTTGCCCAAAAAAGGCGTGGGAATCAAAGGCATCGGCAGGCTCACTTTCAGCCTGGACGAACTGGTGAAACCCTTCAAGCTCGGCGGGACCTTATCCCATCCTTCGCTCGCTGTGGACGCCACATCTACCGCCGCCACCGTCGGTAAGGCGGTGGGCGGTGTGGCGCTCTTCGGCCCCTTCGGCATAGCAGCGGTACTGGTAAGCGGTGGATACAGCGACGGCAACCCGTGCCGGACAGCACTCAGGGCGGCCTGGGGTGAATCGGAGGCCGAGGAGGCCGGGAAGCAAGAGAAGGAAAAGGAATTGCTCCACAAGGCCGCCGAGGGGATGAAAAGGGGCGTCGAGGCGACCGGAAAGAAGATCAAAGACCTGTTCGGCAACTAGAATAGCGTCCGTTGCCTGTTGTCCGTTGTCCGTTGCAAAAAGCGGAAAATAAAGTTATTCCAGGCTACGTAACCACAAAAAGTTCGAGTGAGAGGATTTCTGATCCAAGCCTACCAAAAGATTGATACAACGGACTACTGACCACTGACAACGGACCACTGACTTTACAGCTGACTTTACAACTTCAGTGCGCTTCGCTTGCGCTCAGCACACCCTACACCCAGCTGTCCGTTGTTTGTTGTCCGTTGCCAAAATCAGAAAATACATTCGATTCAGGTAAATAAATCCCGTAGGGTGCGCCAAGCGCAGCGCGGCGCACCAGAACTCTGTAACAAGTCTTCGTTTGGTGGCTGTTGGCCACGAATTGACCTTACAGCCCAGCCCGTCGCGGGGGGGGAAAAGAAGCATTGATACGCTGGCAAAATCTCCCTTCTCGATGAGCGCCGCTTTCAATCCCCGCATGACGGCATCTCGCGCTATACCGGCCCCGGTGATGCCTCCCCCGATGATGACAATGTCAAAGTCCTCCTCTTGCAGTCTTCGCAGATTGAGTTCCCTGCTTCTCATCGAGAAGGAGCCGTCATATGATATGGGTCTCCGCCGAAACACTCAGTTTCCTACGAGTTTTTCAGGATTCATGAGCTGGTTGGGATCCAGGGTGCATTTCAACTGCTCCAAGACCGCCAGGCCTCCTGTGCCGAGATAGCGTTGCACCCAGGGCTTGTGCATGGTGCCTATGCCATGATGGTGGCTCAGCGCCCCTCCATGTTTGAGGATGGCCTCGGTGGCGGCCTCTTTGACCACCTGCCACTGTTGCAGCTCCCGGCCTTCCTGCTGACGGGACAGGAAAATGAAGTACAGGGAAGCCCCGTCCGGGTAAGCGTGGGAGAGATGGGTGAGCACCAAAGCACCCGGAGCAGTCTTCAGGATGGATGCCAAAAGTGCCTTGCGCACCTCTGCATAGAGAGTCGGCAGCTTTTCCCAGGGAGCTGCGGTCTCCAGGGTATCCACCATCACCGAGCGATCCATCAGCTCATCCCGTAGATAGGGCTCGCGAAAACGCGACCGCATCCACATCCTTGCGGGGCTTTTTCCCAGGGAGACTCCGGCTTTGAGAAACGTTCTCGCCCGGCGCCTTGCCATTGAAACCAGGCTTGGCGTGCCCTCGAAAATCAAGATGAGGAGAGCACTGCGCTCGAGGTCGAGACCGCGGCAGCGAATATACCAGGAGCCCAGGTATTCTCTCAGCGACGGCCGGGGGGATCTGTTGAGAAGAAGCGCCATAGCGGTCTCATCGGGATCGGAAAGCCGCAGCACTGAAGGGCGAAGTTCTGCCTGCATCATGTGCCTCGCCGCAGCCATCCCCGCAGCAAAGTCGGGAAACAGGTATGCAGCGAAGCTCCGATCCTCGGGGATGGGATGAAGCCGGACCAATGCCTGGGTTATGATCCCGAGAGTGCCCTCGGAGCCTACCAGACATTGCAGCAAAGAAGGCCCCGCGGCCTCTGCTGGAACCACCGGCGTATCGATTACCCCGGCTGGAGTGACCATTCGGAGACTGATCACCATGTGCTCGATCTTGCCGTATTTGGTGGAATTCTGTCCGGCCGAGCGGGTGGCGATCCAACCGCCCAGGGTGGAGAACTCGAAAGACTGCGGCAAATGCCCCAGGGTAAAGCCATTGGCCCTCAGGTGTTTTTCCAGCTCCGGCCCCTTGATACCCGCCTGGATTCGTGCGGTGTCTGATTCATGGTCAATGCGCAGCACCCGATTCATGCGCCGAAGATCAAGGGTGACCACCGGCCGGACATCCGGGCAAGGTTCGACGCCGCCCACCACTGAAGTCCCCCCGCCGAAAGGGATTATGAC
>JBKHJD010000128.1:0-6234 GCA_046538315.1 Syntrophobacteria bacterium | reverse complement strand
TGGACATGGAGCGCCTTCCCTCGGGGAAGTTCGTCGTGAACAACGCCTTCCTGCTCCTGGGCATGCTGGTCTACAACATGCTCAAGGTGGTGGGGCGGGACATGGTGTTCGCCCGGGCACTGGGACTGAAGAAGGCGACGCGCCGGCGGATGAAGACGGTGATGCGGAGCGTCATGCTGATGTGCAGCCGGATCATCCGCCACGCCCGCCAACTCACGCTTCGGCTCAGCTGCACAGGACCATGGTACGCGTTTTTCAGTGGCCTCTTGGGCCGCTTGCAAGCGGCCTGAGCGACAAAGGAGAGGGCTGAGATCGGGAAAGCAGATGGAGGGGTGCGCTTGAACTCCCTGCATTACGCTAATCCGCGCCTGCAAAGGGACTTCAGCAACCCTCTGTCCAGCAAAATTTGAAGCTGATTCTACCATCGGCTCGGTTTTTTCGCCCCTGACTGGCTCCGGTAAGCTGTCAGCAAAGAGTACTCACGGATTCAGGTTGTTTGTCAAGGAGCAAGAGGTAGAATCGGGATAGGGCGGAGCCTCGCGGCTCCCCTCCTCCCATACCACTGGGCATCCGGATCACGTACCACGGCGGTTCCCCGAAGATCGCCATTGTCAGCGTTCCGGGAAGAAGCACCGCTCCGGTTCCTATCAGGAAATCCGAGTACTTGATGTGAAGAGAGCCTGGCGAACAACCTTGTAAATCCATTTACCCTCTCTGACGACGCCATGAGAATACCCTCTCCACGCACCCGTTTTCATGGTTCCTGACTGTGTTTGAGGTGGGCCAGCACCATCTTGATCTCCCCGTAGGAGAAGCCGTCGCCGAGGGCCGCTTTCATCTCGCTCAATGATTTTCCCGGCATGCCGGCAATCTTCTCCTCCATGGCTCGCCGCCTTTCATCCGGCACCACGCGGCTGATCTCCAATTCGCCCTCTGACACCCAATGGGCCAGATGCCCCTCGATGGTGGAGACCACCAAAGGGCGCCGGGCAGCTATCTGGGGGATGGTCTGCCCCTGTTCGAAGGCCTGAAGAGTGACTCTCTTGGTGTCTTGTTTCTTGGACGGCTTAACGGCCGCGGGCTCGGGCAGGGACACCTCTTCGATCCCGTGTTCCCTGCGGTAATCAGACACCAGGGTTGTCAGCTCCACACCGTATCTCTCGGCCAGGCGTTTGCCTATGCCCTTTATTTTCTTCAGTGCGGCAAGGGAGTCTGGCAGATGGACCGCGATCTGCACCAGGGTCTTCTGGTGCAGGACCTGGTAAAGAGCGATCCCCTCCTCGGAAGCCTTGCGCTTTCGCCATTCTCGCAGCTTTTCGAAGAGCTCTGGGTGGCCGACGTCTGCTTGGGAGTATACCGGCGTTGCGGCTTTTCGGGCCTGCCCGGCCTCCATGGCCCCCACGGAAAGGGCCCGGAGATACCGGTTGGGTGAAAAACCGTCCCGGCAGGACAAAACGCCGGCCAGCTTCACTGAGGCCTCCTCTTTCAGTTGCTTGACCACGTCGCGGATCTGCCTGCGAACCTCCTTGTTGTCCGTGTCCACTGTGAAGTCTTCGAGCCACGATGACACAACGCTCGCGAACTTTTCCTCGAAATACACGGCCGCCTTGCCCAGTCTTTCCAGCACGGCGGGATCAGCGAAAGGCTGGAGTCCCTCGGTGAAAGTCCCCTCCAGCTGGCGCTTGAACTTTTCTCCTACCTCGTAGATCTCCTGTGTCAGGCGCTGCTGCGCAGCGGCTACGTCACCACTGGACACCTGAATCACCTGGGCGTTCATGCGAAGAAGCGTCACCAGACGGCTGAGCAGCCGGTGAAGTCTCTGGAATCCAAAGCACTCCAGCAAGAGCTGCCTTTGGTAACGGGCTTTCGCGGCATCCAGGCTCTCCTGTGAGGGTGGATTTACAGCCTCGGTCACGAAACGCCGGACCGCGTGGTCGGTTTTGACGGCATCCGGGGTAAGGGACGAGCTCAGCACCATGCCCTCAAGGGAGCGGCAACGGCTCAAGGCCACATAGACCTGTCCGTAAGCAAAGGCGCTCTGAGCGTCGATGATCGCCTTGTCGAACGTGAGTCCCTGGCTCTTGTGGATGGTGATGGCCCAGGCCAGCTTCAGTGGATACTGGGTGAAGGTGCCGACCACCTTTTGTGAAATCTCTGCGGTCTCCGGATTCACGGTGTATTCGATGTTTTCCCAGGTGGTCTTCTCCACCGTGATGTCGGCCGAATCCCCCGGGCAGCGGACCTCTATGGTGTCCCCCCGCATCCGGGTGATTTTGCCGATCTTGCCGTTGAAATAGGCCTTGTCCGGAGACATGTCATTGCGGATGAACATCACCTGGGCCCCGGTCTTGAATTCCAGGACAGCGGCCGTGGGAAGGGCGTGCTGCGGGAAATCCCCCTCCAGCTCGGCATCGAACCGGCGGCTTTTTCCCGAAAGACTCTCGAGCCGGGCCTTGTTGACGGCCTGGGCGCTGCTGTTGTGGGTGCACAGGGTGATGTAGCCGTCATCGTCGCCGGGAGAAAAATTGGGCATGTGGCGGGAATTGAGGAGATCCAGGGTGGAAGGATCCAGCGTGTTGTCGCGGACACGATTGAGCAGCTCGATGAAGCGCTGGTCCGACTGGCGGTAGGTGTGCTTGAGCTCGATGGGAATCAGCCGGCTCCGGCCCAGGGCCGTGCTGCTGAAAAAATAGGGTGAATTGTAGTACTTCTGGAGAATCCGCCACTCTTCTTTCTTCACCACCGGCGGAAGCTGGTGCAGATCGCCTATCATCAACAGCTGCACCCCGCCGAAGGGCCTGTCTGTGCGGCGGTAACGGCGCAGGATGCTGTCCACTCCGTCGAGCAGGTCGGCCCGCACCATGCTGATCTCATCAATGATCAGGAGGTCGAGGCTCTTAATGATGTTCTTTTTCTCCCTGCGCATCCTGTGCTGTGCGGCATAAGCCTCGCTGCCGGGGACGAACGGGCCGAAGGGCAACTGGAAAAAGGAGTGGAGGGTGACGCCGCCGGCGTTGATGGCGGCCACGCCGGTTGGAGCCGTCACCACCAAACGCTTGGGGGTCTTTTGCCTGATTGCGTGCAGAAAGGTGGTCTTGCCGGTACCGGCCCTGCCCGTCAAAAAGATGTGGCAGTCCGTGTACCGGACAAATTCTTCGGCCAGCAGAAGGTCGGGGTTGGAGAAGGTCATGAGACGATTTCCGGCCTGAGTTCAGGTCCGAGGAAAGCAGCGTAAGGTTTCATGGCCGCAGCTCATGGCCACGAACATAGCGAAACGGCTGTTTTGTGTCAATACTCGTGTGGTTACAATGCCTTGTATGGGGAGATCAAGTTCATTGTGATAACGTACCGCCCAGTAGATGTCTTGACAAGTGCCAATCTGTGAGCTATCTCTCCCAGGACTTCCGAGACCTACATGCACTGGACCCGCAGGTTCCAGGCATACACTCACAGCAAACCTCCCGACCAGCTTACCACCGAGGACGTGAAGGGCTTCCTTGCCTCCTGTGTCAGTATAGTTGTCCGTTTTCCATACAAATTTCTAACATTTTCATGTGTGTAGTTTTGGATTACGCCGCTCTCATTTTTCACAAACTGAACGTTTGAACTGTATAACGAATCTTTTCGCGTCCGAACGAGTGATTTGTTATGCCGAATCACTATCGTGAAGTACGATATCTTTACCAGGAGCAACGGCTTGATACAATTCAACCAATTTCTCCAAGCTCGGCATTGATGTTCCTCGCTCGTAACGAGCATACGCATTCCGAGACTTGGCCCCAAGTCGCTCGGCAGCTTCTGATAACGAAAGACCACTTCTTTCCCGCTGTCTTCGCAGAAAAAGGCTTATCAAAAAGCGAGGATCGTTTGCACTCACCTCAAAATCACCGTGTTTGCCCTGATGCACGGACACTTTAAATCCCGGGCGGTTTACTAAGCTTTCCAAGAGATCCTCAACCATGGCATAGGCTTCTTTTCGTGTATGGCCTTGCGTCATGGCATCGAGAAGAGGCAGCTCCGCTAGCCAGAACTTGCCGTCTTTGTATACTTTCCCATAAAATCGCATATCAGTTTCTCCTCTCGGCTCGCCTGAGAATTGCTCTGGCAAGCTTTTCGTTTATTTCGTTGTGGCGAGGAATTGCTTCTTCACGTTCGCCGTCGGTCCAAACGTCATGGCGGCTTCCATGGCGAAGAAACGCCCAACCGATCCTTCCAAGCGCCTTTTCTAAATCGCGTTTCTTCATAGGCCTAATGTACACCTATGCGTGTACAGTGTCAAGTCGTCAATTTTTCGCATAACAAGTGATTGTACGGACCCTGATATTATCCCGACCGGGGAGATCAAGTTCATTGTGGTAACGTACCGCCCAGTAGACGTCTTGACAAGTGCCAATCTGTGAGCTATCTCTCCCAGGACTTCCGAGACCTACATGCACTGGACCCGCAGGTTCCAGGCATACACTCGCAGCAAACCTCCCGACCAGCTTACCACCGAGGACGTGAAGGGCTTCCTTACTGAATTGGCCGTCAAACGGAACGTGGCCGCTTCGACGCAGAATCAGGCGTTCAATGCGTTATTGTTCTTCTTTCGACACGTCCTTGGCAAGTAATTAGGAAAATTTAAGGCATTCGTTCATGCGAAGCACAAGAATGTTCCCCTTTATTCACCGAATAAATGTTATTTCGAAAAACTTTACTTTCTTATAAGCTGCGTGACTTGCCGGAAGCGCTTCATATCGTGATATCAACTTGCTTTTTTATTGGGATGATAGCTGATTACTCTCACCTTCCGAACGACTTTTTACCCTGGCCACTACATATTGTTATTCGTTTCTTGTTGACACCCAAAGACGCCTTCCGCTACCCTGTTACTCCAAAAGCAAGTTCCTATCTCGCAGGGGCTGCCCGGTGTTTAGTAACTAATTCAATATATCAGGCAGGGAGGTTGGATATGGAACATACACGGCGCTGTCGGTCTGGAATTCTTCTTTACGGAATCCTGGCACTTTTTCTGTTTTCAGGGTGTTCGGCAAGTAAGTCAGACATAGTAATAAGTCAGTCCGAACTGCCCGCTCACCGAAAGCTTGCTGAAATGCAGGCCATGGAACCGGTGGAAAAAAACGGGGAAACCGTGTTTAACGGTTCAAAAAAATATATTAAAAACGGCGTACCCGTGGTTTTGCTTAAGGGATCGCACTATGAAACGGGATATGCAAGGGGTGTGCTTCTAAAGGAGGAACTTCAGGAATGGACTGTTGAAAACCTTACCATGATCAAAAGAATCGCCCTTGGAAATATAGGTCTGAGCAAGCTCCATTCCAGGGCTGAGGAATTAAACGAATTTATCCCGGATCAGTACCGGGAGGAACTCAAGGGTCTTTCAGCCGGGTCGGCAATCGATTATGACACCCTTTTGCTGTTAAACGTGCTCGATACCATAGCCCGGCAATATGCCTGCACCAGTGCCGCAGTCCGGAATGAAAACGGTTCTGTGCTAAGAAGCCGGAATCTTGACTTTAAAGATTTTAAATATTTCAGGCCCTCTTTTCTTGTGATCAGCCAGCCCGAAAACGGAAACGCGTTTGCATCGCTGGGGCCTCCGGGCATCGTGGGAGTGTTAACCGCGATGAATGAAAAAGGTCTTACTTTCGGGGTGCATGACATCTTTGCCGCCGGCCCCGAATGGAGGGGGGTCCCCGCGGGACTGTTGTATCGCTCCGTGGTGGAAAAAGCGGATACCGTGGATGAAGCCGCACAACTCATGAGAAATGCAAAACGCTCCATTGCCCAGATGGCATTGGTCACCGATCCCGAAGGGGCGGCTGTTTTTGAGTTTACCCAGGATCAGTTTGAAACAATCCCGATGACCGAATCCAGACTTATTCTCACCAACCATACCCGGGCCATAGACGAAGGCAGAATGTTTGAAAACAGTACCAACCGTTTAAAAGATGTCGCCTATTTTTTAGAGCAGGCCGGAAACCGGGTAAATCTGGATACGCTCGTTGAATTAAACCGCAGGCCCCTGATCAGTAGGGAGGAAACTCCCACTTCCTCGGTTAATATCCATTCGGCGGTGTTTAATTCAAATACTCTTGATTTCCGGATTGCCATTGATCCTCCGCCGGCGGCAAAGGGCCGATGGCATGAGTTTAACCTGAAGCGGGAGCTGGATTACAGGATAGGAACTTGCTTTTTGAGGAGCAGGATAGCGGAAGGCGTCTTTGGGTGTCA
>JBKHJD010000127.1:0-6250 GCA_046538315.1 Syntrophobacteria bacterium | reverse complement strand
GCTCCTGCACCGTGCGGATGTCTTGGCCGGCCTCCAGGAGATGGGTCGCAAAGCAATGGCGCAGGGTGTGCGGCGTAACCCGCGTTGTGATTCCCGCCTCGGTTGCGGCCCGTTTGACGGCGCGCTGCACCCGAACCTCGTGCAGGTGATGCCGGCGCCTGGCGCCGGTGTACGGGTCTATGAAGTAATCGTGGGCGGCAAAGACAAATTGCCATTTCCACTGGTAGGGCGCCTTGGGATATTTACGGGCCAAAGCGGCCGGCAACGCCACTTCGTGCATGCCATTCCGTCGGTCCTCTTCGTACTGGTGCCGCCGGCCGTCCAGATGTTGGTACAGTTCGGCTTTGAGCGACGCCGGAAGGGGCACTCGCCGATCTTTATCCCCTTTTCCAGCCCGTACCGTGATTTCGTTGCGGTCGAAGGCCAAATCCTGCACCCGGAGCCGCAGCGCTTCGGAGACCCGCATGCCGGTGCCGTAGAGCAGCCTGGCAAGCAAACCCTCTGCACCGTCCACTCGGGACAAGAGGTTCTGCACCTCCTGGCGGCTGAGTACGATGGGCAATCGTTTCGGCCGGCGCGCCCGCGGAAAGTCGCTGAAGTCTCCCACCTTCTTTTTCACCACCTTGTGGTAAAGAAACACAATGGCATTCAGTGCCTGGTTCTGGGTACTGGCTGCCACCCGCTGGTTAAGTGCCAGGTGACTGAGGAATTGGTGGATTTCAGCCGCGCCCATCTCGGAGGGGCGCTTGCCGTGGTGGTAGCTGATGAACCGCCGTATCCAGTGGAGGTAGGCTTTCTCAGTCTTCAGGGCATAGTGTTCCGTGCGCAAGGCTGCACGGGCTGCGTTTTCGAGCGCGCCCAGGTCCGCTTTCGGGGCGGCCCTTGGCCCTTGCGGCGTTGGAAGGGCCGGCGGTTGCTTGAGCAGGCGAGGGGCCGGAATCGGCTCGGCCGGTTCTGTTTCGGTGGTGGCGCCCGTTGCCTGCACAGGTTCGAGGGTGATGCCCCGAAACTGTTCGTAATAGACTTCCAGGGCATGCCTGGCCTGGGCAACCTGCCAGTCCGCCACACCGGCTTGAGCGGCCAGATTCTGAATGAATGCCTCGATCTCCCTCCGGCCCAGGTCCCACCGCCTCTTGCCTTTTTGCTGACGGTTGAAGAACTGGCGTACCCAGGAGGCGTAGAAAGGACGGCGTCGCTCCGCCACCCCCAACTCTTCGAGCACCTGGAAATACCCCGCAGGCCACCTGGGATCGGGATTGAACGGTGCCACCTGCCCCCGCTTCCAGCATTGTTTTTCATTCATATGGTGCACCTCTATGCTATTTATCATGAATATCCAACGCAGATGCTAGCATACAACCGAGCCCCAGTGCAACTGCATTTTTGGATCTTTTTGTGTTGCATTTTACCTAACAATATCCTAAACTAGCCGCCAGAAGCGTCGGCTAATATTATGTTCGCGCGACGCTTGCGCGCCGCGCGAACGGGCTGGGCGCCGACTGCGTCCAGTGGCATGCCCGCGTCGCGCAAGCGCGCCGCGAACAAGCCACTGGACCTGACACCCGTCCCGCCCGGTGCAAGCTTGCTTGCCCCGTTCGGTCCGGGCGCAGGTCAGCGCCCAGCCCGATACACGGTATAATCCAGGTTTTCAGCCTTGATGTCTGTGAAGGTTTTTTCCCACCGTCGATCCTTACACTTTCTCCTCTTCAAAATCGGTTCGCGGCCAAGGAGGCAGTAAATGCTTGCTCTACACGACCACAGTGAATCACAAGGAAGAACTCGCGGGTGTTGAACATCTCGGTTTTCCTGGAGACTCAATATGCAAGATAAATACAAGACAAAAGAGCAGTTGATCGGTGAACTGCTCGGGTTACGCCGACAAGTTGCCGAGGCTTGGCCTTCAGACGCCGGGGACGTGCCAGCCGAAAAGGCTACGGAACTGGACATACAGTCCATCTTCGACAGCCTGGTGGAACATGTGGTGTACCGTGACCTGCACATGAAAGTCCTATGGGCCAACCGGGCGGCATGCCTGTCGGCCGGCATGACCCGCGAGGAGCTACTCGGCCGTCACTGCTATGAAATATGGGCTCAACGGTCAGATCCCTGTGAAGACTGCCCGATTAAAAAGGTTTGGGAAACCGGCAAGCCGCACGCAACGGAAAAGGCAACCCCGGATGGTAGATGGTGGTTCATCCAGGCCTCTCCGGTTCGAGGCAGCAATGGGGACATCGTGGGGACGGCGAATTACACCCTGGAAATCACTGAGCGGAAACGCGCCGAGAAGGCGCTGCTCAACGCTCGCAACGAACTGGAAAGACGGGTGGAGGAGCGCACCGCTGAGCTGACGAGAGCAAATGCGCAGTTGAGGCAGGAAGTAGAAGAGCGCAAAAGGGTTGAAAAAGCGCTGTGGCTAAAAGATCGCGCCATAGAATCCTCCATCAATGCCATAGCCTTCGCTGAGTTCGGCGGTAACCTCACCTATGTCAACAGGTCCTTCCGTGAGCTATGGGGCTACACTGACGATCAGGAGATTCTGGGACGGCCTGCGGTGGAATTCTGGGAGTCGCAAGGCGAGGCTTCGGAGGTACTAAGGTCTCTGGGGCGCAGAGGGACATGGATCGGTGAGTTGGTCGCCAGGAGAAAAGACGGCTCGGTGTTCGATGCCCAGGTTTCCGCCAGTGTGATCCCAGATCATGCCGGTGAGCCTCGCTACATGATGGCCTCATTTGTCGATGTCACCGAGCGCAAGCGGACGGAGGAGGCCTTGCGGGAAAGCGAGCAGAGGTTCCGGACCGCCTTCAATAATGCAGCCATTGGCATGTCTCTGGTTGCGGACAACGGCTACTTTTTGAAGGTCAACCGTGCCCTCTGCAACATTCTCGGCTATTCAGCACAGGAGCTGGTACAGAAAACCTGGGTGGAAATTACCAGTCCGGTTGATCTGGAGGGCTGTTACGAATGGCTACAGGAAGTAAAGAAAGGAGCGGCCGGAACCTACGAGAAGAGATTCATTCACAAAATGGGACATCCGGTATGGGTATCGGTGGGAACATCGATGGTACCCGACGCCAGGGGTAAACCTCTGTACTACATTTCTCTTTTTCAAGACATTACCGAGCGCAAGCGGGCGGAGGAGGCCTTGCGGGAAAGTGAGCAGACCATGAAGGCGATCCTCGCCGCTTCTCCGGTAGGCATTTGCCTGGCCCGCAACCGGATCCTGGATTGGGCCAACAGAGCCATGTACCGGATCTGGGGCTACCCGGAAGGTTCCCTGCTAGGGGAAAGCGCCGAAATTCTCTACCCAAGCCGTGAAGAGTATGAGCGGGTCGGCAGAGAGTTTTACTCTGCAATTGAAAAGGGAGGTATCGGACGCATCGAGACGCAGTGGATCACCGGAGACGGCAGGATTATCGATTGCTACCTTCAGGGAAGCTCACTGGACGCCGGCGACCTCTCCGGAGGGGTCATCGTGGCAGCAACGGATATGACCGAGCGCAAGCAGATCGAGAAGGCACTGCGAGAGAGTGAGAGTCGGTATCGATTCCTTGCCGAAAATATAACAGATGTCATCTGGACCATGGATATGGATCTGCGGTTTACCTACGAGTCTCCCTCCGTCATGCAACTGAGAGGCTACACTGTAGAGGAAGCGATGGCGCAAGGCCCGGAAGATATCCTGACACCCGCTTCCCTCCAGGTTGCCAGGAGGGCTTTTGCCGAAGAGCTGGCCCGCAAGCAGGAGCACGACGCCAGCAGGCAGCGCACTCTCGAACTCGAGCTCAAATGCAAGGACGGCTCTACAGTCTGGACCGAGGTGAAAACAAAAATCCTCTTTGATCCGGAGGGACAGCCGACCGGGATTCTTGGGGTCTCACGGGATATCACCGAGCGCAAGCGAGCAGAAGAAAAACTCCACACCTATCAGGAGCAACTGCGCTCTCTGGTATCTGAATTATTGTTAACCGAGGAGAGAGAAAAAAGGCGCCTGGCCACAGATCTGCACGATTCCATCGCTCAGGCTCTGGCAATCTCCAAGCTCAAACTGGATGTTCTCTGCAGCGAGCCGCTTACCGACACTGCTTCCCGGGAGCTGCGCGAGGTCCGCGATTACATTGCCCGGGCAGTTCAGCAAACACAGTCTTTGACCTTTGAGCTCAGCCCTCCGGTCCTTTACGAACTGGGGCTCGAGGCAGCGCTGGAGTACCTGGCCGACCAAATGGAGAAACAGTACGGCATCGTCACCGAGTTTGAGGATGACGGTGAACTAAAGCCGGTGGGGGAAAATCTCCGGGTTCTCCTGTTCCGCGCAGTGCAGGAGCTGCTGGTCAATGTCGTCAAACACGCCGAGGCCCGAGAGGTACGCTTGGCCATTGGCAAGGATGATGAAGCTATCCGAATCGTAGTAGCGGATAACGGCATCGGCTTCGACACTTCCGAGATCGATCCCTACGCTGGTAAGACGGGCAGGTTTGGTCTGTTCAGCATAGGCGAGCGTCTGCGCCAGCTCGGCGGCCATTTTGAAATCATTTCTACCCCTCGCAACGGTACCCGGGCAACCTTGAGGGCGCCGCTGGAGCGGGGGAAAACCCCACCTGCGACGCCTTGCTAGTATTCGAAACCGGTCACGCCGAGGCTTCAGTGGGGGTTGATTGGATGCCCCCTGACCAGGCTCACAGATCCTTATCGGATCCAATCAAATCCCGGAAGAGCCGAAAAGATGTCCCCCTCAGCATCCAGATGCGGACCCTATCTCATGGTGCTCCTGGCAATGTGTCTCTGGGCCTGTGCAGCCAGGCACATCTGGTTTCCGCCGAAGCCTTCTGACAGGGTATGGTATCAGCAAGAGGCTTCAGAGGCAGCGACCAACTCCGACCTCAGGGAGTGTACATCCATTGCTGATGACGGGCACAGCGTAGATCTTTGCATGCAGCAAAAGGGGTACCTGTTATTACCGCGGTCGGAGGCCGAGCTGTTGAGGGTCAAGGGGCTTCAGGAGGAAGGTCTGTGTGCAGAGGAAATCGCCCGGCAGCTCCATATGAGCGAGAAGACTGTTCTTCGCTATCTGGACCAGGACTACGAGCTGCCACGAAATGTCTCTCTCGGTCGACAACCCGTGGAACTGTCGGCCAGGGTGGGAAGGCCGGGCCTACAATCTCTGACCGCCTCGCTGAAGGATCATGATCCGCTCGCAAGACGCAACGCTGCAGAGGCCCTGGGCAGAATCGAAGATCCACGTGCTGTGGAGCCTCTCATTGCCGCGCTGGATGATCCCGATCCCCTTATCCGAAGGCACATAGTAACAGCTCTGGGCAAGATCAAGGACCCTCGAGCAGAGGATCCCTTGATTTCTGTACTGGGCAACAAAGAAGAGGCATTCTATGTTCGGATGACAGCGGCAGAGGCGCTCGGGGAGGTCAAGGGGCCCGACTCGGTGGAGCACCTGGTTTCCGCACTCAATGATCCTCACTGGCAGGTCCGCAGCCGGGCCGCAAAAGCCCTGGGGCAGATTGGTGATACCCGGGCCTTGGGACCGTTGACGAGCGCCTTGAAGGATGAAGACCCGACAGTCAGGGCGTATGCAGCGGATGCACTGGGAAATCTGCATGATCATCGGGCGGTGGAGGCACTGGTTGCCGCATTGAAGGACGGGAACAAGAATGTGCGGCAGAGAGTAGAAAGGGCGTTGAGGCTGATAACCGGGACAGAGGATCTCTGAGGTCTCGGCGGAGCACGCCTTGCCGGCCGGGTACAGAAAGCCCCCTGCGGGTTATAGCTGTAGCACCGTGACCATGGCCGCAGGATGTGGTTTGTCACAGTGAAATGAAAAAAAGCAAGGAAGAATATGTGAGGTGTGCTCACTGCGGGGCCATGATTCGTATAGAGGAGGCAGTGCGCTACCAGTCTCCCCTCGCCCCTGAGGAGCACTGCCACTGTAAAGGGTGCGACCCTTATGGAACTTGGGACTGCATGAGCGACGATCTCGATGCCGACCTGCACTGATACTCCCGGAAACGGGAAGCACGGCTCTTCAGTGAAGCAATTGCCCGGGAGAAAGGCTTCTGTTGACAAAAAAAATAAAGAGAAAATCCTCCCTGGTGCTCCGTTGTCCGTTGCCAGGGCCGGAAAAACATTAGTTCACTCACATAACCCCAAAAAAGCTCGAGCCAGCTGCTCTCTGAGCTGAGGCTATGAAAAAAGATCGGTACAACGGACTACTGACGACGGACCACTGACTCTATTCTCAGTC
>JBKHJD010000126.1:0-6306 GCA_046538315.1 Syntrophobacteria bacterium | reverse complement strand
ACGCCGAGCTGGCGGAGGCTCAATTACGGTATCCTGTGGTGCGCAGCAAGGAGGAGCTCTACTATTTCCGCGTGTTCATCGAACACTTCGGCGCGCAGCGGGCCGTGGAAACCGTGGGCCAATGGATTTGCCTGTAGAGGCCCGAGCTGACGATGTGGCGGAATGTGCCCGGGAAGTCCACGGTGCAGCCCCGGAATTCAGGGTTCACAGCCCATCAGCAGGCGAGCCCGCTTCCCATGGTTTCTCTCCGAACCGTCTCTAGCTTCATCGGGTGCAGAGTATCACCGCCATTGCTGTTGGACACTAGCTGGTATCAATCCCCTGAGACTTTCATGACTTCCCCAGGTCGCGACCGGTGAACGGGCCTTCCGGATTCGGCGTGGTATCTCCCCAGGGGACCGAAAGGATGGAGACCGTGGGAGCCGGGGACGAGCTTGTGACCATCGTGGACGAGGAAAACAATGTCCTGGCAGAAATTCGGCGTTACCAGATGCGGGCCGGATGGCTTCCGCACCGCGGCAGCTATATTCTGGTGTTCAATTCCAAAGGTGAGCTTTACGTTCACAAACGATCTCTTGCCAAGGACGTGTTTCCAGGCTATTACGATGTGGTCGCAGGCGGGGTTGTTCTGGCAGGCGAGACCTACGAAGAAAGTGCAGTGCGTGAGCTCTCGGAAGAGCTGGGCATCAGCAGAGTGCCCCTGAAGAGGCTCTTCGATTTCTATTACGAGGACGAGCACATCCGGGTGTGGGGTACCGCCTTTTCGTGCCTGTATGACGGCGAGATCGTCCTGCAGAAAGAGGAGATCGATGAGGGCACCTTTATGGAGATGGACCATCTCCTCGGCCTGGTTCAATCAGAGCGCTTTACCCCGGACGGTCTCTACGTCCTGCGCCGTTATCTTCGCGAGGTCCCCCTAGCAGCAGCAGGTCCTGGAAGGTTACAACACCGTGACTCGGAAGATCACTGTCGAAGAACCGCCGGTCGCCGACCCATTCATGCGGCGAAAAAGGATCATTCAACAGAGGGGTGAACTTGCCCTGATCGAGGACGGAAAGACATTTCAGTACCTTGGTTTTTTTACCTTTTTTCCGCGACGCCGCTCCCGACGTAGGCCTCTAGCCCGTTTGCCGGGCCGGGCCGGGAAGCTTACAATTTCTTTATCCAGAGGCGGTGGTGGTGGAACAGGAAAGTCTCGATCTGGAAACGTTCAAAATTCGGGGGCTTCATCCCGATGTCTTTATCGGCACGGCCAGCGATCGGTATGCCGGGTGGATCGGACAGATCTACTCGGAGCAACGCTACGGCGGTCGCATCCACCGACGCACGAAAATCCTTGGAGGAACCTCTTTTGTGGAGCAAGTGCTCCCGGTGGAGAGCGTTGAGGAATACTTCAAACACTTTCGTACCCTTGAGCTGGATTTTACCTTCTACCGGCCTCTGTTGGAAGAGGACGGGCGAAGGACGTCCAACTATCATCTCTTGCACAGGTACCGGCAGCACTTGAAAAAGGGGGATCGTCTTGTCCTCAAGGTTCCCCAGGTTGTCTTCGCGCAAAAGCTGTGGCGTGCTGGCCGGTTCAGCGAAAACGAAGCCTATTTGAACCACGAGATCTTCAGGCGGCAGTTCTATGAACCAGCGCTGGAGATTCTTGGGCCATGGCTCAGAGCATTCATTTTCGAACAGGAATACCAACGCAAACAGGATCGCGTCTCCACGAGCGAGATCGCTGCCGCCCTAGATGGATTTTTCCAGGCAATTCCAAAAGATAATCGCTACCATGTGGAGTTGCGAACGGAGACATATCTCACCGGGGCGGTCTTCCAGGTACTCGCCAAACATGGCGTCGGGCAGGTGCTCTCGCACTGGACGTGGCTGCCTTCGCTTCGAAAGCAATTCCACAAATCCGGTTGCAGGCTGTTCAACTCCGGACGGGATTGTATTATCCGTCTTATGACCCCCCGGGGTGTGCGCTACGAAGATGCATATGCCCGGGCACATCCTTTTGACGCCCTGGTGGAAGGAATGTTCGAGTCGAAAATGGTCCAGGAGACAGCCGGGCTCATGTGGAGCGCCATTGATCAGGGGGGGAAAATCACCGTTATCGTGAACAACCGTGCCGGAGGTAATGCGCCGCTCGTTGCGCAGCAGATCGGCAAGCGTTTCCTGGAGATGGGCGAAGAAAGGGGCCAGGCTGGAATACCCCCATTACGAGGCGGCGAGAGAAATAAGGAGTCTCTGTGAAGAGGTTACAGGTTGTCTGCCTTCAGAGAATGGTTTTGCTTGATCGCGGGGCTGCAACAAGGTGAGTGCATGAGCCACGCAGCGTTCACCCCGTTGCTGCAGAACGTTGCCGGGGGGGAGATGGGGTTCTTCCTTTGCTGCCACTTTGTTAAACGGAGAAAGAGCTTCACAAACTCATGGCTGCCTACCGTGGGCTTGATCTACCCAGGCCGCTGTGGGCTACCCTCACCCCTGTATCGGAAAAGTGGACGGTGAAACACCTCCTCGATGAGCTGGCGGCAGAGACCGGGGAAATTGCAAGGAAAAGGAGCAGAAACAAGAGGCCGTGATCGTGCTTTTTCCCCCCTGTTGCTCTGGGGAGCCCAGATCAAGAAAATCATTCCATCACATCCAGTGTCAACCGAGAAGCGCTCCGGGTGATCTCTGCGTAGAGGTCCCTGTCGCCGGGGCGATGGGTTTCCCCCAGGATGCCGGTACAATCCGCACTGCCGAACCGTGCTACGAATGATCTGTACAGATGGCTCACCCTAGAGCTGGTCTTGAAAGATGGATGAAGGTTCTCACGGCGAAAGATCCTGCTTCCTTCTTTCAGGGCCAGCAGTCCTACTCTGAAGGCCCTGGCAGAGTGTATCCTTTTCAGGTCAGGTCCATAGACCGCGCCGAGGGCCAGAACCCCGCCAAGCAAGGCGCCGCAGATATCGCCTTGAGACGCTATGCCCCCTGAGAAACCTCGACTGGCCGTTATCACGGAACTCAGGTCAAGGTTGAGCTCGTTTTCGATTGCGGCCAGGACAGAACCGGCACAATGGAGCCTGTTTTCCTCAAAACAGGGCCTTGCCGGGTATGCGGTCTTTGAGAAAACTCCTGGATCAGCCTCCAGGATAATGTCGAAGAGAGAATCTATTGAGGTGTAGATAACTCCCAGGCACTTCAGTCCTTTCAGGAAAAAACGCCCTATATCGTAGTTCTCCTTGAATTTCACCCCGGTAATGTCTGTGCATTTGCTGGTTCCAAAGCGTGTGGTAAATCTCCGGTAATACTCGGCGCACTGGCGGTCCAAACCGGCAGCGTCACAGCCGCGAGCAGGCAATCCCAAAGACAGGATTCCTCCAGTGAGAGCGCCGCATGTGTCTCCCTCATGTCCGATACCGCCACCCAGTCCGGTAGCAGCCCTCAGGATGTCCCTGTCTTCTAGACCTAGAAGCCTCTGAGTTGCCACAAGGATGGACTGGGCTCAGGTGGCACCGGCCAGGATATGCCTTACTGCCAGCGCGAAGCCGCTTTGGGTTGTCAACGAGAGCACGGGTCAAGCAATCCGCCAAATGGTGCCTTGGTATTCATTATCCAGATGAAACCCCGTCGAGAGATGCACCCACTACTCTTCTTGTTTTCTTGTCTGTCCATAGTATCTGAGTTCCTCTGCCAGGAGTTCCATCTCTGCATCCGGCAGAACGATCGGTTCGCCGATGCATTTGCACCGGCAGTAGATCTCTGCGCAGAACTCCACCTGTTCGGCGACGGTAAACGCTGTGGCCAAGTCCTTGCCGCCGGCCAGCAGTCCGTGGTTGGCCAGAAACACCGCCTTTCTGTCCTGCATGGCCGCCAAGGCGCGGCGGGCCAACTCCTCTGTTCCGAAGGTGGCATAGGGAGCGCATTTGACGTCTTTTCCTGCAAAGGCAACCAGATAGTGTACGGGAGGCAGTCTCCAGTTCAGGCAGGAAAGTGTCGTTGCATACGTGGAGTGAGCATGCACGATGGCGTTGATATCCGTCCTGTGGCGGTACAGGATCCTGTGCATGATCAGTTCGCTGGAGGGTTTTCTCCTGCCTTCCACAACACCCCCTTCCAGTTCCAGGACAACGATATCATCAGGGCGGGTGTCAAAGTAGTCGATCCCGGTCGGGGTGATGGCTATCAGCCCACTTCCTCGATCCAAGATGCTCAGGTTGCCGCCGGTTCCAGTTGTGAGCCGATGAACGATCAGTTTCTTGCCATAATGAACAAGGAGGTTCCGCTCTGACTCCAGCAACACAGTCTTCCCAGGCTTTCCATCAGGTGAGTTTACCGCTTCATCCGTGCAGATCGCCACAAGGTACCTGAAACCTCGGCTGGGGCGAGTGCCTGCACTGTCTTGTTTTCTGAGCCGGTCTGGAGGCAGGATACTGTTCGATGGCAGTACAAGTCAACCCTGCTTGAGATCAGCGGTTCTCGTGTTTCCTTCGAAAGAAGGTGGGGCCTTTCCGGGGCCAACGAAACTATTTCCTGGCCTCCCCCCACTTCTCCACGGGAGGCCTGGAATCCTCACGATCAACTCATCCGCGTGACAGGCTGTGGCGATGATAATGCTCTTGCCAACCGCCGAGTTCTTCGCTAGTGTGGGTGCAGCTTTTCATTTTCGCGCTGCACCATGATGGAAGGAAAGGGAGATGGTCGAGCAGAAAAGCTTCCATTCCTTGAAGCTCTGGTTCGTCATCCGCTCCTACGGGGTGGAGGGCCTCCGTTACCACGTAAGGCGGCACGTTGAGCTGGCTCAAAATTTCGCCCGCTCGGTTGAAGAAGACGAGCACTTCGAGCTTGCTGCACCTGCTCCATTGAATCTGGTTTGCTTCCGACATGTGGGTGGAGACGCGGTGAACCAGAGGCTGTTGCATCACCTGGCCCGGAGCGGCAGTCTGTATCTGACTCATACGGTCCTGGACGGCAGATTCACCCTTCGTCTCTGCGTAGGCCAGACTCATACCGAAACACGGCACGTCCAGCGGGCCTGGCAAACCATTCAGCAAAACGGCTGCAACGCTCGGAACTCTATCAAGACCTGCGCAGCATCGGTAACCCCCGGGAGGCTGGGAGAAAAGCGGTTCCGTTTGATGGCTGTACGGAAGCCCCCATTCGTTGACACGCCGCCCAGCACTGTGGCATAGTAAATTCCGCCGCGCGAGAGCCGGGCCTCCGGGCTTGGATCCATGACTTCACTCGATATTTTCACCCCGGGGCTCCAGTTATTCAGCACCAGGAATGCCAGCGACGGGTGGGGTCTTCTCAACAGATCGTTTCGCCCGGGCTTTCTGCGGGTAAGGGGTTTCCGGGAAACGACTCGGGTGATTGTCTTTCATCTTGAGTACGATTGAACTCCTTGCAGTCTTGCCTTGGCGCGGCCGGGCGGAATTCGACTGCAAGGAGTAATAGCTGATGTCATAACATCCGGTCGCTAACCAGGGGGCGGGATTCAACAGGGCTCGCCGGTCCAGTTCAAGGGAGGAGAGAACATGGGAGCAAAATCGGACGCCGGAATTATCTGGATAGAAAACCTGTGCAAGGACGACAGTCCGCTGGTGGGGGGAAAAAACGCCAATCTGGGCGAACTTCGCGGCGTGATCGGCGCCCCGGTTCCTCCCGGCTTTGCAATTACCGGGCAGATTTATCGAAAGTTCCTGGAAGATGCCGGGTTGACGGAGCGGATTTACGCTGTTCTCGAGGATCTGGAGACCACCGAACTGCAGGCCCTGCAGCGGATTTCCGAGGAGCTGCGGCGAATGATCGAGGAGACAGAGATACCCGAGGCTCTGGAACAAGAGGTGTTGGAGGCATACGATGAGCTGGCCCGCCGCTGCCGTAAGTCGGATGTGCTGGTGGCTGTACGCTCCTCGGCCACGGCGGAGGATCTACCCGGTGCCAGCTTTGCCGGCCAGCAAGACACTTATCTCAATGTGGGCCGAGAGGATTTGCTGGACCGGGTGCGCGCCTGCTGGAGCTCCCTCTTTACACCTCGAGCCATTGCCTACCGCCAGGAGAAGGGCTTTGGCCACGAGGACGTCCAGCTCAGTGTGACGGTGATGGAGATGGTACAGGCAAGGTCTTCCGGGGTGATTTTCACCATTGAGCCAGTGTCCGGAGAGACCAACAAAGTGATCATCAATGCCGCCTGGGGGCTCGGTGAGGCGGTGGTAAGCGGCCGGGTGACTCCCGATGAATATGTGATCGCCAAAGACAGCCTCGAGATCCTGGAACGGCACGTGGCGGAAAAGAAGGAAAAATGCGTGCACGGTCCTGAAGGTGTTACCC
>JBKHJD010000125.1:0-6388 GCA_046538315.1 Syntrophobacteria bacterium | reverse complement strand
CACTACGGCTCCGGCGAGATCGGCAGAGGAACCCTCCATGGAAAGGCCAAGCTACGACGAGCTGGAACGCAGAGTAAAAGAGTTGCAACGGCTCGTCAATATCAAAGCTTATCCCAAGGATTTTCAATTTACTACGAAAGACCTGATCTATTTCAAGGGATACAGAGACTGGTCTGTAGATTTTTTCGATAAAAAGATCGAAGACCTCACCGGATATTCTCAGGAAGACTTTCTGAATCGAAAAATACGATGGTTGGACATCGTCCACCAAGACGATCGTGATATAGCGAAAAATGCCGTAAAAGTAGGAATGAAATCGGATAAATACTATATAGCTGAATACAGAATCGTAGCCACTACCGGAGATATAAAGTGGATCAAGATAAGAGGATTCATCCAATGCGATGATAAAGGTAATTTTTTATTTGTACAGGGTGTGTTAAATGACATAAGCTCCCAGAAATTTACTGAACTCGCACTGGAGTGCAAGCCCGATATCTTCGCCTGGATCGCGGACAATCTGGAGGACGGCATTTACATTATCTCGGGAGACTACCGGATCCAATTCATGAACAAAGCCCTCATCGAGCTTGTCGGAAATCACGTGGGTGAAGTCTGTTACAAGGCCCTGTTTCAGCGAGATTCCCCCTGTCCCTGGACGGTAATGAATGCCATCAAGCAGAACAGCTGCGGGATCCAGGAATACAGGTTGCCGGGCAGAATCTTCCAGGTAAGGAGCTTCGGCATTCCAATGCCTGATGAGTCAACGGCCAAGATGGGACTTCTCAAAGATCTCACCCGCAGACGGAGCCTGCAAAAGAAGGTCAAAGAGTTTGCAGCACGCTACCAGGCCGTCGCGAATGCTGCCGATAGAGCTAACCTGGGGATCTTTATCTTGCAAAACCATGGGGGGTTGGAGGCACGATTTCGGTACGCAAACGAGGCTTTCTCCGGGATAACCGGCTATAGGCCTGAAGAACTTCTCGACAAGAGCTTGGTCGACCTTCTCCACCCGGACTACCGACAAACGACGCTGGAGCGCTACCGACGCGGACAGGCTGGGGAGGAGTCCGACCAGGTCTATGAAATAAAGATAATCCGCAAAGATGGGCAGGCCCTCAGGGTGTCCTACAGTGTTGCCCTCTCCCCCTACGAGGGCAAGGTGGCAACTGTAGGGTTTCTCCGCGACATCACCGAGAAGAGGCGGGTAGAGAAAGCCCTGTGGCGGTCGCAGCGGCTTGCCTCCATTGGCAGGCTGGCAGCAGAAATCGCCCATGAGGTAAACAATCCTCTGACCAGTGCGGTAACCTTCAGCAAACTGGTGCGGAAGATCGCCGAGCAAGAGCCCTTCCCTGAATCTCGCTTGCCGGAGTTGCGGGAATATATCTCCTACATGGATGCCGAGGCCAGCCGCTGTGCCGAGACCGCCAAGGGACTTTTGGATTTCTCGCGCCAGGGAGAAATAGAGATCAAGGAAAACGATCTGCGAGAAATTCTGGAAAAGACCCTGGATATCATCCGGCACCGCAGTGAGCTGGGAAAAATCAACATAGTAACCTCCCACGCCCCGGGTCTTCCTCATGTAATCTGCGATTACAAGCGGCTGCAACAAGCAGTGCTCAATATCTTCTGGAATGCCATCGAGGCGATGCCCGAAGGGGGAATGCTCAGTGTTGCCACAAGCTTCGACAAGAAGAAAGGCGCCGTTGTCATTGACATCAGTGATACCGGATGCGGGATCTCGGAAGAGGATCAGGAAAAAATTTTTGAGCCGTTTTTCACCACCAAGGCCGAGGGCAAAGGTGCAGGCCTGGGTCTGTCAGTAGCCTACGGCATCATTCGCCAGCACAAGGGCCAGATTTCTATCCAGAGCCATCCAGGGAAGGGAACACATTTTACCATCGAGTTGCCCGATTCTTCTATGCACCTGCACTGGTTACGACCGCCGGAACATGAGGATGTGCAGAATGCACCCAACCCTGGAGACAGCGAGACGCAAGAAAAGTGAGCCGGCGATCGTACGTCGACAACAACGGGTGAAAAGATGCAGGAAAAAGCAAGAGTGCTCGTGGTGGACGACGAGCCAATGGTCTGTCTCTCTCTGTGCAATTGGCTCAAAGAGGAAAATTACTACGCCGAATCGGTGGAAGATGGTCCTTCGGGCATCGCCGCCGTGAGCGAGCAGAACTGGGACATTGTTCTGCTGGATCTCAAGATGCCTGGTATGGATGGGCTCGAGGTGCTGCGGGAGATCAAAAAAATTGCTCCCCAGACCCTGGTCATCATGATGACCGCATATGCCTCCATTGCCAGCTCGGTGCAGGCCATGAAAGAAGGCGCCTATGATTATATTGTCAAGCCGCTGGATGTTGAAGAGCTCTCTCTGATGCTGGAGAAAATCGTCGACCATCAAAAGCTCGTGGTAGAGAATATTCTCCTGCGAAAGCGCTTGACCGACGACTACGAGTTCGGGGATATCATCGGCAAGAGTCCCGGCATGCAGAAGGTCTTCGAGACGATTCGCACAGTGGCCGACACCAACGCCACAGTCCTCATCACCGGAGAAACCGGCACCGGCAAGGAACTGGTGGCCCGGGCCGTACACACCCACAGCTCCAGGCGCTACAGCCCATTTGTGGCAGTGAGCTGCAGCGCCCTGCCGGACACCCTGCTGGAGAGCGAGTTGTTCGGCTACGAGAAGGGCGCCTTCACCGGGGCGGATCGCGCCAAGAAAGGCCGGTTTGAACTGGCTCACGGCGGTACCCTGTTTTTGGACGAAATCGGTGACATAAGCATGAAAACGCAGGTCAAACTCCTCAGAGTCCTGGAAGAGAGGAGTTTTCGCCGCCTGGGCGGAACCGAGCTCAGGGAAGTCGATGTCCGCCTCGTTGCTGCCACCAATCAGGATCTGAGCAGGGCAGTGGAGGAGGGCATTTTTCGCAGTGATCTCTACTACCGGCTCAACGTGGTCAGTATCCACTTGCCCCCGTTGCGCGAGCGCAAAGAAGATATTGCCCTGTTGGCCGCTCATTTCATGAACAAGTACAACCTGGAATGCAACAAGCGATTCGACCGTCTCGAGCCCCAGGCGCTGGAACTCATGACAGAGTACCACTGGCCGGGTAACGTACGCGAGCTGGAAAATGTCATCGAGCGGGCCGTTGTCGTTGATCAAGGCCCGGAGCTGGAAGTCAAACACCTGCCGTTTTGCACCGTGGAATCCCCACCTGCCGAAGGCCCCCAGAGTCTGGAGGAGGTGGAAAAGGCTCATATTCACAAGATGCTCGAGCGCAACGACTGGAACATCTCCAAGACAGCGCGCGTCCTTGATATCGACCGCACTACCCTCCACAAGAAGATCAAAAAATTTGACCTGCAGAGACAGTAGTGAGTCCCTATGATCCGCTGCTCCCGAATCATCTACGTGGTACCCTTCGGGAAAATACGTGATGAAATCCTGACGGATGTGGCGGAAGGCATCAGCGAGCAGTTCGGTCTCCAGGTGGTGATTGCCGAGAATCAGGGAAAGCCGGTCTTCGCCCTGGAGCCTGCCAGGCAGCAGTACAATTCACAGCTCATCCTCAAGAGGCTGTGCGAGGTTTTTCCGCCTGATGCCCTGAAGATTCTGGGCGTTACCCACGTTGATCTTTTCAGTCCGATCTTTGCCTACGTGTTCGGCGAGGCACAGTTTCGCGGCAAGTGTGCGGTGGTTTCTACCTATCGGTTGCACGGCAATCCCGCCACTGCGGGCTGTCCGCCGCTGGTTGATCGACTGGAAAAAGAGGCCTTGCACGAACTGGGCCACACCTTTGGTCTGCGCCATTGTGCAGATCCCAATTGTGTGATGCATTACTCCGTAGGGCTGGCATGCGCAGATCGCAAGTTTCCCTTCTTCTGTCCCGCCTGTAGAGATCTGGTCCTCTGGCACCTGGCCACAGATCTTTTCCTGAAGACCTAGTGTTTGTTGTAATACACAACAGCATATTGGAAAATACCACAATATACAATAATACTGATATATCCATAAGTTAGCGACAAAATCCCTTTCTGCCTTGTTGGTTTTTCCCACAACAAATCCTCTCCCTTCCGGTACTAGTCAATCTTATACAGAGATTCCAGCAACTTATGGATACCAAATGGGATGGCATGCTCCTTGCTCATCTAGAGAGCACACCATGGAGACGACAACAACCGACAGGTTTTCTTGCAGAAAGGAGGCATCACCATGAAGGAGGAAACCAGGGCCACCAGATTCAAATCTGTGCCAAACGGCGATGGGAAATGCATCTGGATGGAGGCCGGAGTCATCGACTACAAGCTGTGCAACAATTACTTCAACTGTCACACCTGCGCCTTTGACAGGGCCATGAGGGAGACGGCTGCAAAGAACCTTCAGGCCCGCCTCGAGGGCCGGGAACTCAAGGGGAAAAAGGCCCGTATCGTTCCCTGGAAGGAAACCATGAAAAAGCGGAGCGCTGCCGAGCGGAAGTGTCGGCACACCCTTTCCGGCAGAGCTCCCTTCAGACTCTGCCCGTATGATTATGAATGCCACCAGTGTCCGTTCGACCAGATGCTGGAGGATGGCTGGGAGCTGCAAATACCCTACCATCTCACAAACATACCCGTGGTGGAAGGCTATCGGCTTCCCGAAGGGCACTTTTTCCATCTCGGGCATGCATGGGCTCGGATTGAACACGGCGGTCGCATGCGGATCGGACTGGATGATTTCAGCATGAGGCTTTTTGGTCCCGTGGACAGCCTGGAGTTGCCGCTCAGCGGCGAGGAGGTAAAGTTCAGCGAGGTCGGCCTGTCCTTCAAGCGCATGGGCAAGGAGGCCTCGGTGCTATCTCCCCTTTCAGGAATTGTGAGCTCGGTTAACTACCGGATGACCAAAGAACCCACTGTGGTAAGGGATGAGCCCTACAATGAGGGTTGGTTGCTGGTACTCGAGCCGGTGGAGATGAAGAAGAACCTGAAGGATCTCCTCTTCGGTAAGGAGAGCACGGAGTGGATCAAAGAGGAGCACGACAAGCTGGTGGAGATGGTCAGTGAGGTGGGAATCGCCTATGCCGACGGTGGTCCCGTTCAGGACGTTGTCGGCAAGGTGCCGGATCTGACATGGGAGCGGCTGACCGCGGAGTTCCTTCACACCTGATTTCTCTAACGCGCCCGGAGCCCGCCCGAGCGGAATCCGGGAGGTGAGAAAAAACCCGGCAGGATATTACTCCTGGACCGGGTTTTTTCCTGCAACGATAAGGACCTGATCCGGGGCGAACCAGGCCGTAACGAAATGAGGACGCCCCTGTCCTGGTCCGGGTGTCTAGCGCAGGGCTCCTTCCCACTCGTTTTCTTTCCAGGTCGCTGCCTCGGACATCTCATAGAGCCTCCGCGCCGCCTTCTCATCTCGGCGCTCGAAGGCCTGGTCGCGGAGGTAACAGTACATCTCCACGGAGCACTGGTGCTCTCCACGGCTCTCAGCATGCTTCTTCTCCAAAATGCAATAGGATAGATACGATTCAAAGTCGCTGACCGTGGGCTCGCTCCGGCACTTTGTCAGGAAAGCTTGAAAGTCCATAGTACCTCCTCATGGTGCTCGTGCCACGACCGAATAACAAAGATATCATACCAGAAAAACCTGCTCTGGCGGAAGCGCATTCCTCGTACCTGGTCAGCGTGAAAGATAAGGAACCACGGAGACGGAGAAGAGCTCAAAGCTGAAAGAGGAAAAGACGAGAGCCGAAAGCCGAGAGAACCTAAATTGAGCGATTGTTGTTTTGTCATATGGCTAAGTGCCAATCTTATGGATGCACGGCCTGCTTCCTGGTGAAACCCGTTGGGTTGAAAGGGAAAGAGTCGTCACAGGCAGTTGTTGGCCCCAGTTTTTCAAAGGGGAGTGCGGGGGGATTTCGAAAGCCCTTGAAAATCCCCCTAAATCCCCCTTTGCCAAAGGGGGACTTCAAAGGGCCTGCTCAAGAGAGTCGTCTCATTGCCGGTTTCGCTATTAAAAACCGCTCAATTTGGGGAGAAGAAAAGACAATAAACGAAAGAGAAAAAAACGATAAGGGATAGGCGAAAGCCGGGCGAAAAATAAAGTTTAACCCCAGCTCCAGCGGGCTGGTCTCTGAGCCGAGGCCGTGAGAACATCACTACAACGGACTACGGACGACTGACACCCAGTAATGTCCGTTGCGTGTTGTCCGTAGTCCGTTGCCAAAGCCGGGAAAAAACGGCTAGCTGAGCTTTACATAACCCCCAAAAAGGCGAGCTAATCTCTGAGTTGAGGCTATGAAAGTACGGGTACAACGGACTACGGACTACGGACGACTGACACCCAGTAATGTCCGTTGCGTGTTGTCCGTAGTCCGTTGCCAAAGCCGGGAAAAAACGG
>JBKHJD010000124.1:0-6443 GCA_046538315.1 Syntrophobacteria bacterium | reverse complement strand
CTCCTGTGGGATTCATTGACGATGATGTCCGGAAACACAAGAAAAAGATACAGGGCTACAAGGTCTTCGGCGGCAGGGACAGGCTGGAAGAACTCCTTGCAAGACACAGAATAAGCGAGATCATCTTTGCTTCCTCACATATTCCCCCGGAAACTATGGATTTGGCATCTTCCGTCTGCGAGAACATGGGAGTGAAGGTAAGAAATCTGGAACTCTCTTTGAGGTAGACAAAAGCTTTGAGGTAGACAAAAGCTGCGGTGCGCTTCGCTCGCGCTCAGCACACCCTACTTTTCTCGCCTTTCCCGCTTTTCCCGCCCTTTACCTGTCTCGCCTTTCCCGCCTTTCCCGCCTTTCCCGCCTGTCTCGCCTTTCTCGCCTTTTGGCTATCGTCTTTCGTCTCTCGTTTCTTCCCCGCAACAATTATGGTATACAACAACCAAACAAAGAGTTACGTTCACTGCGAGGGCCTTTCCGTGATTCGACCAGATGTGAGAGACATGGCAGAGTGGCTCCGGGACCTGCGCCGGGACTTCCATCGTCATCCGGAGCTGCGCTTCGAGGAAGCGCGCACAGCAGCCAGGGTAGCCGAATACCTCAGCTCCTTCGGTCTGGAGGTCAAGACTGGCATCGGCCGCACGGGAGTGGTGGGCCTTTTGCGTGGAGCCAAGCCCGGCAGGACCTTTGCCATCCGCTCCGATATGGACGCCCTGCCCATTCAAGAAGAGACCGGTGCCGAGTATGCATCCGTCAACCCGGGCGTCATGCATGCCTGTGGCCATGATAGCCACATGGCCATGCTTCTGGGCACGGCTCGAGTGCTGGCGGAATCCCCGGACCTGCGCAGCAAGATCAACGGCCAGGTCAAATTTATCTTCCAGCCCGGGGAAGAGGGAGGCCACGGTGCCCGAGAGATGATCGCGGACGGGGTCCTGGAAAACCCTTCGGTGGACACCATCGTTGCCGCCCACGTGGCGCCCCTTATCAATTTCGGTGAAGTGGGAATCTACCTGCGGGAGGCATGTGCCTCTGCGGACGCCTTTGAAATTCGAATTGCCGGCAAGGGCGCCCACGCCGCCTACCCGCACCTCAGCCGTGATCCTGTTTTTGCCGGGGCCCAGCTTATAACCGCCATCCAGTCAATTGTGAGCCGCAACACCGCGCCCGCCCAGGGTCTGGTGGTAAGTGTCACGCGGGTCTCGGCCGGCACGGCAACCAACGTGATCCCGGATGAGATGTTCCTGGCCGGAACCATCCGTGCCCTTCGCCAGGAGGTGCGCGACCTTGCCATCAGCAGACTGAAGGAGATCGTCGAAGGGACCTGCCGCAGTCATGGTCTTGATGGAAAGGTCAGCCTTGGTGACGGCTATCCGCCCATGATAAACCACGAGCCTGTGAGCCGTTTCGTGGCCGGGGTTGCCACCGAGATGCTCGGAAAAAACAAGGTCCTCTTTCGTCAGCCCAAATTCGGCAGTGAGGACTTTGCCTACTTCCTGGAGCGCTGCCCGGGAGCAGGCTTCGATCTGGGCTGCGCCAATGAAGCGAAGGGCTTCACGCAGATGCTCCATACCTCTCGTTTTGATCTGGATGAAGAGGTCATGCCCATCGGAGTTGAGCTCTATCTGAGGCTGGTGGAAAAATACTTCGAGAAGACGATCTGATGGTGTCAGTTGCGTCTTGTCCGTTGTCAGTTGTCGGTTGTCCGTTGCCAAAACCAAAAACTACGGCTACTTTCACTAGATAGTGTCCATCCGGAAGCTCCTTTTCCCCTCCCCGGCGGCCTGCGACGCGAGCCGAGTCGGAGGGGATTGAGGAGATGAGTGATTAAAATGGTTGATTTCCTTTCCATTTTATCACCCCACCTTTATCCTCCGTCGAGGGCGAGAGAATAGTGGTATTTCCGGATGGACAGTAAATAACCAGAAAATCCAATTCGGGTGATATCTGATCCAATTCTATGAAAACATGATACAACGGACTACTGACATTACCACTACCGTCCGTTGCCAAGAACTGAAAATAAAATTGGTTCGGCCGGGAAGTGGAAAGGGTATTTCTGGACGGCCCTACAGAGCAAAAAGACGGCAGCCGGTTGATCTCCAACCCGAGTCTATGGAAATGTTAATTCAACGGACAACGGACAACAAGCAACTGACACGATGTACATGGGATCCATGGTAGTATAGTTGAGTACATGCTTTCTTTCAGCCACGTCAGCAAATTCTACGGCAAGCAAAATGTTCTGGTGGACTGTTCTTTCCAGGTGAATCCGGGCGAGCGTGTGGGCCTTATCGGCGCCAACGGAACCGGAAAGAGCACCGTACTGCGCCTGATCATGGGCCTCGAACATCCCGATCAGGGCCAGGTCTCTGCACCCGGCCACCTGAGCCCGGGATACCTGCCCCAGGACGTGCTCCAGTTTCATGGCAAAAGCGTCCTGCACCAGGTGATGGATGTGGCGTCAGATGTCCTTGCCATAGAGCAAAAATTGTCAGATTTGACCAGCCACATGGACCGGGACCTGCCCGCGGAAGAAATCCAAGAGGCGGCAGAGCGACACAGCCGGCTGCTTGAAGAATATGAAAGACGCAACGGCTATGACCTGGAGGCCAGGGCCCGCAAGGTGCTTGCCGGACTGGGATTCCGTGAAGGCGAGATGCACCGGCCCGTGGAGGAGATGAGCGGCGGCTGGGCCATGCGTGTGGCCCTGGCCCGGATTCTGCTCTCCGAACCAGATCTGATTCTGCTGGATGAGCCTACCAACCACCTTGATCTGGATTCCCTTATCTGGCTGGAAGAGTACCTGGTTCAGATTCCTTCGGCCCTCTTGCTCATCTCGCATGACCGGACGCTCCTGGACCGGGTGGTGCACCGGCTCCTTGAGCTTGAAAACGGCAAGATAACCTCCTACCCCGGCAATTTCGAACGGTACCTGGAGGAGAAAGAGAAAGGACAGCAACGCCAGTGGGCGGCCTACAGGCATCAGCAGGAGCAGATCCGCCAGATCAACCGATTCATCCAGCGCAACCGGGCCCGGAAGGATCGAGCCCGCCAGGTGCAGGGCCGCATAAAGATGCTGGAAAAGATGGAGATTATACAACCTCCTTCCTTGCCTCCCAGGTTTTCCTTCCAGTTTCCACCGCCGGCTCGCGCTTCCCGGATAGTAGTGGAGTTCAAAGGAGTCAGCAAGAGCTACGGCGACCTCCCCGTCTACCGGGGCCTCGATCTGACCATCCAGCGAGGCGAACGACTTGCCCTCATCGGACCCAATGGTGCCGGCAAAAGTACCATGCTGAAGCTGATGGCCGGAGTCCTTGAGCCGGATGCAGGACAGGTCTCCGTCGGCTCCAAAATCACTACCGGTTATTTCGCCCAGCAGCAGTTGGAACAACTGGTTCCACAGCAAACGGTTTTGCACTCTCTCAGTTCGGTTGCCGGTGACATGCCACAGGGCCAGCTTCGCAGCCTCCTGGGCAATTTCCTCTTCAGCGACGACGAGGTGGAGAAGCTCGTTTCGGTCCTGAGCGGCGGCGAACGAAGCAGGCTTCTCCTTTGCCGCATCCTGGCCCAGCAGGCCAATTTGCTCCTGCTTGATGAGCCCACCAACCACCTGGACCTGCCGGGTAGACGCGTTCTGGAAGAAGCGCTAAAGGCGTTCAACGGCACCGTTTGTCTCGTCACTCACGACCGCCATCTCATAAACGCCCTCGCCAATAGAATCCTCGTAATAAATCGGGGTCGGGTCGAGACGTTCCCGGGAAATTATGACGACTACGAGGAAATCTGGAAAAGCCGCATCCAGGAAACCACAGAAAAGTCTCAATCGGAGCCGGGCCGGAAACAGGCCACCCCCTCTCCCGGAAAAACCAGGGAACAGAAACGCCTGGAGGCACAGTGGCGAAACGAACTTCACCACCGGAAAAACCCGCTTGCACGAAAGCTCAAGGAGCTGGAACAGACCATCGAGGCTATGACCGCCCGGCTGGAGGAGCTCAATGACCTTCTCTCCCATCCGAATACCTACGAAGACGGAGGCAGAGTCACGGACCTGAATCTTGAATACCACCAGTTGAAACGCTCCCTGGAACAGTATACCAGCCAATGGGAGGAGACCGCCCTGGCCCTCGAGAGACTGGAGGAGTCCTTCTGGCAGGAGAAACTGCCCGGGACTTCCCGAAAAATTTCCTGGCAGGATTCGTGAAAAGCACAAAGCCAACCGTTCACGGGTTCATCGTTCAGGGTTCAAAGGTTCAAGGGTTCAGGATTCATGGTTTCACTCAGGATTGTTTACCAATGAATTTGAAAATATTGAGTGATGAGGAAAAGCGAGAGATGCAGGAGGATGCTCGCGATGTTGACCGGGGCAAGGCATTTGAAACCGCCCGAATCAGGAGTCATGAAGGAAGCCTTGATGAATACATTGACCTTCTTTCAGAAACCATGATGCTCTTTGAATTCGCTCCTTCCAGGCGAATTACAGAAAACTGTAGGCTCTAGTGATCGGCCGGGTAGAGGGGCCGGTGGCTGGTGGCCACCGGAGAGCTGAAACAACAGAGTGGACGTAGAGCCGAGATGGCACCGACTCAATTTGGCCGGATCAAGTGGGAACGGGCCAGGGATCTCAAAAAAGAGGGGAAGCTGGAAGAGGCCGAGCGGGAACTGCACGAGGCCATTGAAGAGGAGCCCGATGATTTTCTGCTCAAATCCAGCCTTGCCGACCTCTATGTACGGCAGGAAAGGCTGTTCGAGGCGAAATTCCTGGTACAAGAGATCCTCACAGTTGATCCACAGTTCACCCAGGCCCTGGTGGTCCAGGGAGAGATATTCTTCAAGGAGAAGAACTTCACCGAGGCCCTCGAGAATTTTCGTCATGCCTCCCTGAGAGACAACCGGCCTTACCTGACCCTGCGGATTGTTCGAACCCTCAGGCAGATGGAAAGGTATGAAGAAGCCCTGGAGATAGTGGACAACGCCCTGGTGGCCCAGAGAGAAAATACTCGCCTGCTCAAGGAAAAGGCCCTGATCCTCAACCGCATCGGGCGGTTCGACGAGGCCCTGGAGCTCTACGAAAGGATTCGGAAGCTCGATCCCCAGGACAGCTTCGCGCAAAAGGAGCTGCTCCGCCTCAAGTCTCTGCAACGCTCTGATGACGAGGTCATCAGGGAATTGGATGCCGTGGTCCATATCCCCTCCAGGCAGGAAAACGCCCAGCTCCACGCTCTCTTGGCCCAGAAGCTCAAGAAGGCCGGACAGGTAAAGGAAGCTGCGGCGGAATATCGCACCGCCTCGAGGCTCCAGCCGGATAACGTCTACTTTTTGAAACATCAGGGCTTCTGCCACTACAACCTGGGTGAATACACCCGGGCCCTGGAGTGCCTGGTTCAGGCTTTTCGCAGGGATCCCTCCGACTTCTATGTGAGAGGCACCCTGGAGAAAATCTATACCAGCCAGGGCCGGCTTGATGAATTTATTCGCCTGTTGGAGGAAGTCCACCAGGCTCATCCCCACAACGTCAAGCTGCTTGGTATCATAAACAGGCTGAAAAAAGTGCTCCATGCCGGAAAAACCGAAGACAAGTAACGGGCTCCCCTCCACCGATCCCCTGGCCAAGGCCCTGCGGTTCATGGTCCGCATCTTCGGCTTCCGCCGATTTCGTCCCGGACAGGAAGAGGTCCTGGAATCCGTGCTCTCCGGGGATGACACCCTGGTGATCATGCCCACCGGCGGTGGTAAATCCCTGGGATACCAGGTCCCTGCTTTCCTCAGACCCGGCCTGACCCTGGTGATCTCCCCCCTGATCGCCTTGATGAAGGATCAGGTGGACTCCCTCCGGGTGCTTGATCTTCCGGCTGCGGCCATTCACAGCCTCATGAGTCTCCGGGAGCAGGAGCAGGCCATCAAGGGCATAGAATCCGGAGAGGTGAGACTGCTCTACGTATCTCCTGAAAGGCTCCACAGTCGCGTCTTCCTTGATGCATTGAGGCGGACCACAGTTTCCATGGTGGCTGTGGATGAAGCCCACTGCATCTCCCAGTGGGGCCACGATTTCAGGCCTGACTATCTGCGCATAGGCCGGGCCCTCGATCGACTGGGACGACCCCAGACTATCGCCCTTACCGCCACGGCCACAGAAAGGGTTCGCAGCGACATCATCGAGCAGCTTGGGCTCCGGAGGCCGCGGCAGTTCATCGCCGGCTTTGACCGCCGCAATCTTTTCTGGGAAGTTATATCCACCGAGAATGAGGATGAGAAAATGGTTGCGCTCCGAGAACGCCTGGCCGGTCTGAACGGAGCCACCATCGTCTACACCGGTACGAGAAACTCGGTGGAGCGCCTGGTCAAAAAGCTCCAGCGCCTGGGGTTCAAGCCGGCAGGCTACCACGCCGGCATGGACGAGGCAGAGCGCATCAGGGTGCAAGAGATGTTCATGGAGGGCCGCCTTGATC
>JBKHJD010000123.1:0-6445 GCA_046538315.1 Syntrophobacteria bacterium | reverse complement strand
AGGTAAATGTGAGTCTGAGGTCCCGGGGCAGGCAGAATGTCGCCAGGTTTGCCAGAATGTACGACGGCGGTGGCCACCAAAACGCGGCAGCATTTCGCAGTCATGGTCCTCTGACCGAGGTGATAGCCAATGTGTTGACGGCGGCCGAAGAATTCCTGGCTGGAGGAACGGCGTGAGCTGGAGCCCCCGGGGACAGAATGCGAGAGCACCTCACCAGAGCGGGAGGTTTACCGGCGATGGTGTTCTGATTCTCGACAAGCCGGTTGGTATGACCTCCCATGATGTTGTGCAAGAGCTGAAAAACAAGCTCGGAGCGGCCAAGGCCGGACATGCCGGTACCCTGGATCCATTTGCTACCGGCGTGCTGGTTGTGTTTATCAACGGGGCCACCAAGCTTTCCCCTTTTCTGGCAAGTCAGGAAAAGACGTATCGTTTTACCATTGCCTTCGGCGTTGCTACAGACACCCAGGACAGAACAGGAACGGTGGTGGATGATAACTTGCCCTGCGAGCCGCTGCAAGAGAGGGAAATCCGCGAGGCGTGTGCCGCGTTTGTGGGTGAAATAGAGCAGAGGGTACCGCGCTACTCGGCGGTGCGGGTCAAGGGCCAGCGACTGTATCGCCTGGCCCGGCAAGGTGTCCAGGTAACTCCACCGACTCGCAAGGTGAAGATAAAGAGCTTTTCTCTCTGCGAGGTACGCTGGCCCGAGGTAAGCTTTGAGGTCACCTGTTCCAAGGGTACGTATGTGCGCAGCCTTGCCATGGATGTGGCTCAGTACCTGCATTGTAACGGCCATGTAGGCAAGCTGCGACGGCTCAGAAGCGGCTGGTTCCATCTGGGACAGGCGCTGAGTCTGGAACAACTGGACGGGATTGTGGCAAGAGGTGAGCTGGACCAGGTGCTGATCCCACCGGCGCAGGCGCTGGAGGGATACCCTGCTATTCGAATTTCGCATCGGGCTGCCGGGAGAATGCGCCGGGATGGCGTCCTGAATTCCAGGGAAGTCCTTGACGATCATCAGGGACAAGCCCGGGCAGAAGGTCCATACAAGGTGGTGGACCCCGAAGGCGACCTGGTGGCGGTGGTTCGCAAGTCCGGTAAAGCCCTGCAAGATGAAGAGCACAGAGAGGCCAGGTTTGAAACGCTGCGCGTTTTTCAGCAAAGTTCACGCAATAGGGGCTGCGGTTACCTTCCGAGGGACGTCCTCTTTCCTTGTGTAGGTGATGATGATCAAGCTTAGAGCAGGAGGAGACAACAGTGGCACTTAGTGCTGAAAAGAAAAAACAAGTTATCGAGGAGTTCAAAACGCATGAAACGGATACTGGTTCTCCGGAGGTGCAGATAGCGCTGCTCAGCGAACGGATCAACTATCTCAGTGAGCATTTCAAGAATCATTCCAAAGATCATCACTCGCGGCGGGGGCTGCTGAAAATAGTAGGACAGCGTCGCCATTTGCTCAATTATCTCAAGCGGAAAGACGTGGATCGGTACCGCCACGTTCTGGAGCGATTGGGTCTGCGTCGCTAGGAGGCGGGAGTGGTTGGTTGCTCGATGTGCCCATGAAGCCACATTGGACCGGAACGGAACCTGAAAAGCTCTCGATACGTTCTTCTTGAAGGAGTCCAGATAAAGTAGCAGGAAAGGAAAAAAATACTATGAAAGAAGTTGCCGAAGTTGAGCTGGCCACGCGAACATTAAGACTCGAGACGGGGGGAATGGCCAAACAGGCCAGTGGTAGCGTTTTGGCGAGCTACGGCGAGACCGTGGTTCTGGTCACCGTGGTTGGCGAGGAACGGATAAGGGAAGGAATCGATTTCGTCCCACTGAGCGTGGACTATCAGGAAAAGGGCTTCGCTGTTGGACGCATTCCCGGGGGTTTCTTCCGCCGCGAAATCGGCCGACCCAGTGAACGCGAGACCCTGGTCTCCCGTCTCATCGATCGGCCCATCCGGCCGCTGTTCCCGAGAGACTACCGCAACGAGACCCAGGTAATCGCTACCGTGCTCTCAGCAGACCCGGAAAATGACCCTGATGTGGTAGCAATTGTAGGGGCTTCTGCTGCTTTGGAACTTTCCCATCTTCCCTTCGAGGGACCAATTGGTGCGGTCCGCGTCGGCCGGGTCGATGGTGAGTTGCTCATCAATCCAGGCTGGGAGCAGTTAGAAAAAAGCGATCTAAATCTGCTAGTTGCGGGTAATCGTCAGGGTCTGATCATGGTGGAGGGCAGGGCCTCGTTTGTTTCAGAAGATGGCTTGCTGGACGCTCTTTTCTCTGGGCAGGAGGCGATTCAGCCCATTTTGGCTATGCAGGAGTCTCTCAGGTCCCGTTGCGGCAAGCCCAAAGAGCAGTTTACACCTCGGGGCGAGGATGAGGCGCTGGTGGCCCGGGTGGCTGAGCTTTCTCAGAAGAGGATCGAGGAGGCCAACAGCATTGCCTCCAAAGAGGAACGGTACACCATGCGCCGCATGATACACCAGGAAGTCATGGAAAAGCTCGGTGCTGATTTCGAAGATCGCGATGCTGAGGTGCGCACTATTCTCCACAAGCTGGAAAGGGATTTCGTGCGTGACATGGTCCTTACTCGCAAGCAGAGAATTGACGGCAGAAATTTTACGACCGTGCGGCCGATAGACTGCCACGTAGGTATTTTGCCACGGACGCATGGTTCGGCAATGTTTACGCGAGGTGAGACCCAGGTACTTTCTGTGGTGACCCTGGGTTCCGCAGCCGATGAGCAAAAGATAGAAGCTCTGGAGGGTGACGCGTTCAAGACCTTCATGTTGCACTACAACTTTCCTCCGTACTGCGTCGGTGAGGCCAAAATGCTTCGAGGGCCCAGCCGCCGGGAAATCGGCCACGGAGCTCTGGCTGAGCGGACTTTGAAGATGGTAATGCCCAACCACGATGATTTTCCGTACACCGTGCGGGTGGTGGCCGAGGTACTGGAATCCAACGGCTCGTCTTCCATGGCTTCGGTGTGTGCCAGTTCTCTGGCCCTGATGGATGCAGCAGTGCCGTTGAAAACACCCGTGGCGGGGATTGCCATGGGATTGATCGTCGAAGGCGATGAGGTAGCAATCCTCAGCGACATACTCGGTGATGAGGACCACCTGGGGGATATGGATTTCAAGATCGCAGGCAGCTCCGAGGGCGTCATCTCCCTGCAAATGGACATGAAGGTTGCCGGAGTATCCCGTGAGATTATGCGCCAGGCCCTGTTTCAGGCCAGAGACGGGCGGCTGCACATCCTGGAGAAGATGGGTGCCACCATTGGAGGACCACGATCCGAGCTATCCCCTTATGCGCCACGGATTGTTACCATCGATGTTCATCCGGACAAAATTCGTGACATTATCGGTCCAGGTGGGAAGATCATCCGCAACATCATCAGTGAGACCAATACCAAGATAGATGTGGAGGACACGGGCAAGGTGGTCATTATGAGTCCGGATCTTGCCTGCTGCCAGAGGGCGGTAGAAATGATCAAACAGCTCACCGCCGAGGCGGAGGTTGGCAGTCTCTATCTGGGGAAGGTGCGAAAGATCACCGACTTCGGCGCTTTTGTGGAGATTCTTCCTGGCACCGACGGTCTGATTCACATTTCGCAGCTCGACAACAAGCGGGTCCAGAAAGTTCGAGACATCCTCAACGAAGGCGACGAGGTGCTTGTCAAGGTGCTGGAGATCGACAAGGAGGGCCGTATTCGCTTGAGCCGGAAGGCGGCGCTGGGAGAGTCCCTCAGCGAAGTCCCCAACTAGGTATGGACAACGAATCATATCAAAAAACGGTCCTGGATAACGGCATCCGGGTGGTGAGCGAGCGAATTCCCCAGTTCCACTCGGCTTGCGTCGGTATCTGGGTGAACGTGGGCTCCCGGGACGAAGCGGAGAATGAGAGCGGTCTGACGCACTTCATCGAGCACATGCTCTTCAAGGGGACGAAAAGGCGAAGCGCCCTGGACATCGCCAAGGAACTCGATGCTGTGGGGGGTATGGCCAACGCTTTTACCACCAAAGAAAACACCTGTTTTCATGCCAAGGTCCTGGACACTCACCTGGAAGTTGTTGTGGATATTCTTGCGGATCTCTTCCTGTACTCGGTATTCGACCCTCGGGAACTGGAGCGTGAGCGCGAAGTGATACTCCAGGAAATCCACATGGTGGAGGATACCCCAGACGAGTATATCCATATACTGTTCAACCAGACGTTCTGGGACGGCAATCCCCTCGCCAGGCCCATCCTCGGCAACGGCCAGACTCTACAAAACTTCACTCGAGAGATGGCCATGGCCTATTTCAATCATGCCTACCACCCGGATCGAATTGTTTTGAGTGCAGCCGGAAACGTGGATCACCACAGGCTGGTGGACCTGATAGAGCCGTCCTTTGCCGGCATGGAGCGGCGTCCATATCACCTCCAGCGTATCCCTCCCAGTACAACTTCCCGTGTGAGTCTTGCTCCGAGAGAGCTCGAGCAGGTCCACTTCTGCCTGGGAACAGAAGGCACTTCAATAGTGGAGGAGGATCGGTACAGCTGTAGTATCCTGAATGTCATTCTGGGAGGCAGCATGAGTTCCCGGCTCTTTCAGGAGGTTCGAGAACGGCACGGTCTTGCCTATTCCATCTACTCTTTTCTCAATTCGCACACCGATGCGGGTGTGCTTGGTGTGTACGCTGCGGTTCGTCAGGAAAATGCCAGGAAAACCATCGAGCTCGTCGCCAAGGAGTTGCAGCGCCTCAAACGGGAGCCTATCAGCGCGGCCGAGCTCCGGGATGCCAAGGAGCATATCAAGGGAGGAATCTACCTGAGCGCCGAACATTCCGACAATCGCATGAGCCGTCTTGCCAAGAACGAATTCAATTTCGGCCGGGTTATATCCTATCGGGAAATCGAGTCCGGTCTGGAGCGGGTAACCGCCGAGGACGTGCAGGCGCTGGCCCAGAGAATCTTTCGGCCTGAACTCTGCTCTCTGGTGCTCCTGGGGCCGGTAGAGGGCCTCGGAATCGATCTCGGTTTCCTGGACCCATGAACAGGCTACAAGGGAACAGACGGGTGGATGAGCCTCTTCACATTCCAATCCGGCGGGTGCGGGCGGACACCGACGAAGACCTCCCCCTGCCCCTGTACATGACTCCCCGGGCGGCCGGCATGGACCTGTTTGCCGCCGTCGATGAACCCCTGACACTTCAGCCCAGGGAAATTGTCCTGGTGCCCACTGGTGTAGCGCTGGCATTGCCCGAGGGATTCGAGGGTCAGATCCGGGCTCGCAGCGGCCTGGCCAGTTCGCACGGGATTGCAGTGATCAATGCGCCTGGAACCGTTGACAGTGATTACCGTGGGGAAGTCAAGGTGGCGCTCGTCAATCTGGGGAACAAGCCCTTTACCATCAGTCGGGGTGACCGGATTGCTCAGATGGTTATCACCCGTGTGTATCGGGCCCACTGGGTTGTGCGGGAGACACTGGACGAAACGGAGCGCAATGAGCGGGGCTTCGGCCATACCGGGGTTTTAAAAAGAGGGGAGGGGGAAATGTAGGGTGCTGCGCTTCTTGTTGACTGGATATTCCTAATCAGGACGAGTGATGTAGCCGCGATCGAGGACAAGATGAAGATTTGCGTGCTGGCTAGTGGGTCGAGGGGCAACAGCGTGTACATTGCCGGCGACCGGGTTCGACTGGTTGTTGACGCGGGCCTGAGCGGGCAGCAAACCAGGAGTCGGCTGGAGCTGATCGGTGTCAGAGCTGAAGATCTGGATGCCATTGTCGTCACCCATGAACACACCGACCACATATATGGGCTTGGACCGCTGGCTCGCCGTCACGGCCTCTGTGTATATTTGAATCGGGCTACGTTCTCGCAGCTGCCGGATCGGGTAGGCAAGCTGGATGAAAAAAAGGAATTTATTACAGGCAGGAGCTTCTCTATCGGGGACCTTACCATCCACCCTTTTTCTGTTTCGCACGATGCAGCTGACCCGGTAGGTCTGACCGTAGCCGCCGACGGGGTGAAGGTAGGCCTGTGCACTGACCTGGGGAGAGGCACCCGGCTTGTGGAGCATCATCTCCGGGACTGCGATCTTCTGGTCCTGGAGGCCAACCATGATCCGGAGATGTTGACCGAAGGTCCGTATCCGTGGGCCGTCAAACAACGAATCAAAGGGAAAACGGGACATCTGTCCAATGAGGAATCAGGAGTAATCCTGGCCCAGGTTTTCAGTGACAGGTTGCAACAGGTGATCCTGGCCCACCTGAGTGAGGTGACCAACTCTCCCGAAAAAGTGATGCAAGCATTCAGTGGCTATCTGCACCGCGAGGGATGGGACCACGTGCGGCTGAGTGTTGCCTCTCAAGATCACCCCACAGGCCTTTTCCACTTTGATTGCTGGGGTCTCCCTTAGTGCTTCGATGCGCAAATATAGTGACATTTTTGACAAAGCGGATTCAGAT
>JBKHJD010000122.1:0-6539 GCA_046538315.1 Syntrophobacteria bacterium | reverse complement strand
ATATTGGCCACTTCATAATGGCGGTAACCATAGGATTCCGTCTCAACCGGAAGGCCCAGCTCCCGATAGCACCTGCCGATATAGCTTGCCGTCTTGTCCAGGTTCTCCGGCAGGCGCACGCTGCGCTCGCCGATGGTCACCGTGAGCTGCTCGAGGTGTGCCTGGAGTCGCTGGATGGTTTCCTGAATGTCAATCACCTCATCTCTCCCGCCCAATTCTTGCGAAACAATCTCCTCCCGTGATACCCGGGCTTCAAGTAACGAAAGACCGCCCCTGCGGGCAAAACCATGCCGGGGACACCACTCTCGACTGCCCACCCAATCCCGGACGCGGCTTTGCCTCGGCAAGGCAATATGTGTCCGCGGGATTGCAAGGCGAGAAGGATACTGGCGGCTGGTGAGTATGCATATGGCCAACTGATTACCAAATATATAAACTATATCACACCTTGCGGCTGATGACGGGTGAAATCTGTGACTCATTTTTCTGCGAAGTATTGTGAAAATGCCCGGGGTATACACAGGCTTCCGGGAAAAAGTTACAATAATAAAAAATAAAAGGGGGAGGTCATATGCACCGCCTCTGGGATTACAAGGATTATGTGAAGTACCTGACTCACTCGGACTACCTGGTTCGCAGGTGGGCCTTCAAAGCGATACAAGAACAGTTCCCCCGCCGCTACACCCCGCAGGTAGCCCGGCTCCTTCAAGATCCGGACAAGTACCTCGCCTGCGCCGCTCCCAGGTACCTGGCCCGGCACCGCGCCATTGACCAGGCTCCGGGCATTGTAGAGGCCTTTTGCAACGGCGAGGGCAATGTCCCCTCCAGTTGTGCAATCGCTCTGGGAGAAATGCGCCACGACCCTGCGGTCGATACGATTCTCGAAAGACTGGCTCACTGCGAGAGCACAGAGACCCTCCTCGGAATCCTTTCATATCTCGGCAAGATCCGGCGCGAAGACTGCCGCCGGGCACTGCGCCAGGTGTTTCACTCCTACACCGGTCAGTACATAGGCGAGATTGCTGCCGGGCATCTCCTGGAACACCGCAATCCGGAGGATATCGGTCTCGTACTCCAGGAGTACCTGAAAAAGCCTCAGCCAAGCCTCCGAAAGGATCCCTTTCTGGAGCGGCTCATGAAAGCAGCGGGAGCTGGGAGCCTCTACGATGATTTGACAGACCGCGACCTCTTCGAGGCTCCAGAGCAAGCAATGGAGGAGGCACTGAAGTGGCACCCGCTCGTACACCCGCGCGCCTCGATGATGGAGGAGATCATCTCTGCCATGCAGAGCGGCCGCTACCAGGACGTGGCAACCTCACTCGCCTTCGATGCGCGGGGAATCATCGGGGCTAGATTTCCGGGCAGACAGTGCCGCGAGCACCTCCTGGAGATTTTCGAGCTGGATATGCTCGCACTGGCATTCCTCGAAGAACTGTCGAAACGATCTGGACAGTGGCGCCGCGCTGCCGAGGGCGCACCTATCGGGCGCACCCTGGCCTCTGCGGTGCTCGGGTGTTACTTCTCCATCTGTGAGCGCGGGGGCTACCTTCATGCCCTCGCCCCGCAAGCCACCCTCGATGAAATGCTTGCTGCCCTGAAGGCAAGCAGTCCGGAATTCCCCGAAACCATCCAGAATCGCTTGCTGAGCCTGGCTCCTGTTGAGGAACTGAAAGCCAGTCTCACGCCGGAGCTCAACAGCTGGGGAGACATCTGGACCGTCCGGCTCATGGGACTTATCGGCAGCGAGGCCTTTGCTGAAGATCTGATCCGCGTTGTTCAAAACACCGACGCCCTGTCCCTCATTCACAGATGTGCCATCGGGGCCCTGAGCGGTATAGATGAGCCGGCGCACGAGACCATATTGTCAGCCATACGAAACAGGGAACTGGTCAACTCCTGGGATGTCCTGCCCCTGCTGGAGCACCTGCCCTACGTGGAGTCCTTTGAGATAGCCCGGACTCTGTGGGGTTCAGGAGGCGTGTGGATGCTCACCAGGCTCATGCCGCAGCAGTGCCGCAGCCATCTGCCGCCTTCCTGCCAGGGCCACAGTCAAGAGCCTTCCAGTGCTTACTTCGGCGTTCGGGAGCAACCCGGCGACCGGAAGGATGATCCGTCCTGCGAGGGCTGAAGAAGCCGCCCCCTTGTCTTCTGCGAACTCTTCGTATGGTATACTTGCAGGCATAGTGAAAGAAAGAAAGGTTCCATGCCCGCTACAGGTTCCAACTCTAAAAGTAAGATCCTGGTGGTCGAAGACGACGAATCCCTGCGCCTCACCCAGACCATGTACCTGAAGCGTGAGGGATTCGGGGTAGTCGCGGTGGGAAGCGGTACCGAGGCACTTGCGCAGCTTGCCTCCGGCCGATTTCAGGCGGTGGTCACCGACCTGCGCCTGGATGAAACCGACGGACTTCAGGTTTTGACTGCCGTGAAGGAACGCTGTCCGGAAACCGAGGTGATACTTATCACCGGCTTCGGTTCTGTAGATACGGCCGTGGAGGCAATGAAGGCCGGGGCATACGATTACCTGACCAAACCCGTGGACCCTGACGACCTGGTGCTCACCCTGAAAAAAGCGGTGGAGCGCCGGCGACTTCGCCGCCAGGTTGCCTACCTCACGGAAGAGGTTGCCACCCAGGCGGGTCTCGACCATATTGTCGCGGTAAGCCTGGAGATGCGCCGGGTCATGGAAACGGTTCACCAGGTGGCCCAAAACGACGCTACCGTGCTCATAGAGGGGGAAAGCGGCACCGGCAAGGAACTCATGGCCAAGTATATCCACCACTCCGGCCCCCGGGCCAGTGGGCCGTTTGTTGCCCTCAATTGCGGCGCTTTGTCCCAGAATCTCCTGGAAAGCGAACTCTTCGGCCACGCCAAAGGGGCCTTTACCGGTGCCGTCAAGGACAAGAAGGGCCTGTTCGAGATCGCCGACTCCGGCACCCTGTTCCTGGATGAAGTCGGCGAGACCAGCCCCGGCTTTCAGGTAAAGCTCCTCCGTGTTCTGGAAGACGGCACATTTCGCCGGGTTGGCGGCGTCGATGAGCGCAGGGTAGATGTGCGCATTATTGCGGCCAGCAACAAGGATCTCGGCCGTCTGGTCCAGCAGGGTCATTTCCGCCAGGACCTCTACTATCGCCTGAAGGTGATACCCATTTACCTGCCGCCGCTGCGGAGGAGACCAGAGGACATCATACCCCTGGCTGAAGGCTTTGCTGCTCGCTACGCCAACCGCATGGGCCGAAAGCAGGTCTCTCTCGCGCCGGAAGCAGTGGCGAGGTTACAGGCGCACACCTGGCCCGGCAACGTGCGTGAGCTGGAAAACGCCGTTGAACGGGCGCTGATCTTCTGCCCCGGCCAGGAGATTCAGCCTGCCGATCTTCCTCTGGAGGCGTGCACATCTGCCCGGGAGGAATTCAGCCGGGCTGGTACCGCGGCCGGCCTGAGCCTTGAAGCCATGGAGCAGACCCACATCCGCCGGGTACTGGACCACTGTCATTGGAACCGAAGTCGTGCTGCTCGTGAACTGGGCATCGGGTACAATACCCTCTGGCGCAAGATCAAGCGCTATGGCATCGAGCCGGCAGGCTGAGGGGAAAGAGAAGAACTCATAGCCAAAGAAGCTCATAGCTCTAAGCTCAAAGGAAAGAAGGTTCTGACCTGGTATAGATACTAGGCACTGGGCAGTAGGCACTAGGCACCGGGCACCAGGGGAAGGACGCGGTGACGGGGTGACACGGAGACGGGGAGAGACGGTGAGCGTACCAACGGGAAGTACTTGGTAATGGTAGTGCATAGTTCCTAGTGCTTGCTGCCTAGTGCCTAGTGCTTGCTTAGTGCAGGAGCATAGAGCACAGAGCATAGAGAGAACTTTGCTCTATGCCCTATGCCGGCCAGTGGAGAAAACAATGGCAAAGGTCTCCAGGCAGAACACCAAGCAGATTCGGGGCGAACGGGACCGACTGCGGGGCATTTTCGAAAACCTCGTGGACGGCGTCTTCATAACCGACCGCAACCACAGGATCGAATTTATGAACCAGGACCTCCGCTACCAGTTCGGTGAAGGCATCGGCGAAAAGTGTCACGAGTTCTTCGGGCTCTCCCCTACCAATTGCCTGATGTGTCACGAGGGGATGAGCGCCTTCGGCCCACCTCACCGACTGGAATGGACATCACTCGTTACCGGCAACACCTACGACATGATCATTGCACCGCTTTCCAACCCGGACGGCTCCTTTTCCAGGCTCCACATCCTTCGCGACGTCACCGAACAGAAGAAACTGGAAGCCCGTTTGCTCGAATACTCCCAGAATCTGGAACAGCAAGTTCAAAAGCAAGCGGACCGGTTGCGGCGCCAGGAACGTCTGGCCGTCCTGGGCGAGATCGCCTCCGGGCTGGCCCATGAGATTCGCAGCCCTCTCGGAGCTCTGCTCACCGGCATCAAGCTCCTGGAAAAGGACATCCAGCAGGGCTCGGAAAAGCAAGTTGTACTCACGCTTCTCAAGAAGGAGACCCTTCGCCTGAAAGAAAGGCTCTCGGAGTTTCTTGCCTACGCCCGGCCGCGCAAACCAGAGCCGACTTTGAACCAGGCGGCCGAACTGTTGAAGGAAACGGCTGCCCAGCTCCGGCACGACCATGAACTCACCCGGGACGTGGAGATCACCTGCGAGAGCTTGGGGGGTGAGGAGCCCTGCTTCTTTGACCGGGGGCAAATAAAAGAGGTTCTCTTGAATCTGGCCACAAATGCGCTTCAGGCACTCGAGGGCACGGGCAGGCTTCGGCTGCGAAGCTTCCAGTCCCGGGGGCGACAGTGGATTCAGGTGGCGGACACCGGTCCGGGTATCGCAGCCGAGGACCTGGAGCAGATCTTCAAGCCCTTCTTTAGCCGGAAGCAGAACGGAACCGGGCTCGGGCTTGCCATTGCCCAGGGCATTGTGGAAGACCATGGCGGCAGCATACAGGTCCGGAGCACTCCTGGCCGGGGAGCCACGTTCACCGTTTCCTGGCCGCTTGTGGGGAGACCCCGGGAGGCGGGCAGTGTTTCCTAGCTGGTGTCCATCGGGTCGTTTTTCTCCTCCGGCGGCGGGAGGGGATGAAGGGGAGGGGGAATGATTAAGTGGTTAATTTCCTGTTTATTTTGTCACCCCCACCTTAATCCTCCCCCGTCGAGGGGGAGGAAATTAGTGGTATTTCCGGATTGAGACTAGCTGGTATCCATCGGGAAACTCGTTTTTCCCCTGCCCTGGATGAACACCAGGTGGGAGGGGTCGGAGCACCAAAAAAGGAAGCGAGACCCTCCAGGGTGAACCCTTGCAAGAGGAGTCGACAGTGTACGTTGAGAAAATGCGCTTTCCAGGTATCTTTGCGCTTGTGCTCGTTCTCTTGATGGGCTGTGCCCCGAAGGTGAAAACCGGGGTGCCGGAGCCGGCGAAGATTGATCTCAGCCCTTACAGGAAGGTGAGCGTCGTTGACTTCCAGGGTGATGTCGACGACTGGGGCACAAGGGTTGCTCTCGTGTTGGCGGAGGAACTCGGCAGGGCCAAGGTCAGTGGGAAGCCTTGCTTTACCGTACTTTCGCGTTCGAAGCTCGTTGCGGCGCTTAGAGATCAGGGCCTGCACCTGCCCGACCTGCTGGAGCCGGAGAACTGCCGTGAGGTGGGAAAGCTCCTTGGCCTCGATGCCATCTTCACCGGGACGGTCGAGACGGCCCGCACCCAGGAGTTTATTCTTCCCGGCCGGATGCTCTACGCCATGAGAACAGCGCAGGTGGAATTCACCGTCCGGGTGATCAGCACCCATACCGGTGAAGTGGTATTCAGTGAAACCCGCACCGGTGAAAAGAAGCAAGAGGCATTCGGCGCGGTGGAGCTGACCGAACTCACATACCATGACGAGCCCCTGACCAGTTGCGTGAGAGAGACGATCCAGGAGTTCACTCGCACCCTTCTGCCGGCATAGGGCATTAGAGCAGAGGGCATAGGGCAGAGGGCAGAGGGCAGAGAGGGCGCACCCCACCTTTGTCCTCCCCCATCGAGCTGGCTTCTACCCACACGTGACATCGTGGGTGGAGCGTTACTATTGACAGTCAATCACGAAAAAACGCTTTGAACTCCCTTTTTGTAAAGGGGGACATAGGGGAATTTTGAAGCGCCGCGAAATCCCCCCCTTACCCCCCTTTGCAAAGGGGAATGTGAAAGAAGGATTGGTAATATCGTGAAAACGGACAGGTAGCGTACCGACGGTGTCAGGTGTGTCCCAGTGTCAGCGTCAACAAGGGAGAGGAGGCAGTGGTATTTCAGGATGGTCAATCGTGTTTTTAAAACTGTGCAATGAAAATGGTCATCCAACGGACTACTGACGACGGACGACTGACTCTCTGGGAGATGCACCGGAGAGCAGGAAATTCCTTAAAGAGGTATTTTTTTATTGGCGTTTTTTCGCCATTTTTGATAAGGTGCCTCCGATTTTCAGCGTGAGTGCCTGAGCACCTGGCAGCAAAGCTGTGGCATCGATTATGCATGTACTCGCAGTGCAGTGGTTGGAAG
>JBKHJD010000121.1:0-6544 GCA_046538315.1 Syntrophobacteria bacterium | reverse complement strand
CTTCTGCCCCGATACTATGAGGCAATGCAGAGGATCTGGTTTTGTCTTCCCTTCGGCTCCACCCCGGTAGAGCGGCAAACCTCCACAATTGCATCCACTGTAGAGGCGAACCGCCTGTGCTTGCAGTTGTCCAAAACCCTCGGAAAACACGTGCACTCCCTGAAGAACTCTGCTTGACGTTTCCTCTGCCGCTTGATCTCTTCCTTGTCCAGAAAGTAAAAAAGCCGCGACTTGAGGCTGCCGCGGCTTTTACTGGATATTCAGGATGTACAATCAACTCAATGTATGCGCACAGCCCCCTCCCTCGCGATGTAACCGCAATAGTAATAATACGCTGATGACCAGGGGTAGCGCTTCATGGGCTCTCTTCAAGGAATCTGTTTATGGTAACAGGTACGCTAGCCCATCTTATAGAGAAAGTCAAGTTTCTTTTCACAGCACTGCATGGTGGTTGACAAGGTATGGGCGATCATGAGAAGTTAATGTACCTGTTTTCGCTACATTCCGCCTCCAGTGGCCTTCAGGATGGAGAGGGACCACCATCACCCCGTAAAGGAGACCGTCAATGAACAAAGAGAGCGTCAGAGAGGTAATTGAAAAGTTAAAAAAAATGGCTGAGGCGCAGGAAGTCTTCGAGGACAAAACCCTGGAGGATTTTGTCATCACTATTGAACACTTGATGAAAGAAGGTAGTCGCAAAGAAGAGGTCCTCGCGCTTGCCTCGGCCATGCTTGCGCTGGACGAGTACAAAAAGAGTCTGCAAAAACGTATCGACTATGCGCGAATAGGCGGTCTCAAGGAGAGGGAAGCGACGTTACTGGAGGTTCTGGACCAGATCGACAAGGAACTGGATAGGGCGGTAACGATGAAGATCCACCAGCACACCCACAACGAAAATATGGCCGATGAAATCAAACAGGCTATCCTCCAACATCTTGAACCCACCCTGGGCCGGGGCAAGTGGCACGCTAGGGAACAGGCCGCTCTCCTCCAGACTATCTCCAAGGCCATGGAAGGGTACCTGGTGGTAAAAATCGGCCCATAGAACCCATCCACTACCGTGTGCCGAGTCTGTGGCACCTCACCGCATGCTTCGAAACAGATCCCCAACCGCCTTGATTCCACTGGTACCCGCTACCCTGAGAGCCTGGCTTCCTACCACGGCCACCTCTGCCTTTCCTTGCAGTGAGCTCACGTCTTCCCTGCAACTTACCCCGAATCCCAGGGCCAACGGCAGTCGGGTCTCCTTCCTGCAACGTCCAAGAAATTCATCCAGTTGAGCAGAAAAATCCGTCTTGGCGCCGGTTACCCCTCGACGTGCAACGCAATAGAAAAACCCGCGGCCAAAACGCGCCAGGTAGCCGAGCCGTTCGCAAGGAGTAGTGGGCGTGAAAATGAAGATAGGATCAATATTGTTGGCAGCGGCAGCCGCCATGTAGTACTCCCCCTCTTCCGGCGGCAGGTCCGGAACAATGGTGCCACGGATGCCGGCCTGTCGAGCATCTCTGAAAAAGCGCTCCTCGCCTCTTGTGAAAACAATATTGTAGTAGGTCATGAAAAGAAACGGAATGTCGAAGGCGGTGGTCACCCTGTGGGCAAACCTGAAACAATCATCCACTTTAACGCCTGAACCAAGGGCTACCTGGTTGGCGTTCAAGATCACCGGGCCGTCGGCAACAGGCTCCGAGAAAGGGATTTGCAGTTCCATCAGGTCCACGCCCGCAGCGACGATGGTCCGAACCAATTGGAAGCTTTCCTCAATATTGGGGTATCCCACAACTACATGGGCCATGAGCAGGATGCCCTTCTCCTTCTGCTTCTGCCAGATGTAATCTTCAAGCACGATACGCCTCCGCCTTGGTTGCAATGAACGTTTTCCAGGCCGTGTCGCCCAGGGCGTCTGCAATGGTAAAAATATCCTTATCTCCCCGGCCTGACAAATTGACCACAATGACATCCTCCGCACCCATCTTGGGGGCTTCACGAAAGGCACAGGCGAGAGCGTGGGCCGATTCAAGAGCCGGAATAATGCCTTCCTTTCTCATAGTCAACCTGGCGGCCTCGAGAACCTCCTCGTTGGTTGCCGCCTCAAAACGGATTCGCCCCTGTTCATGGTAGGCAGCGAGGATCGGCGATACCCCTATGTAATCAAGCCCCGCGGCCACACTGTGGGTCTCCAGCATCTGTCCGTCGTTATCCTGGAGAAAGTAAGTCTTGTACCCTTGAGCCACCCCGATGGTACCATGGGAGGAAGCAAGTCGGGAAGCATGCTTTCCGGTCTCGAGTCCTTCACCTCCCGCTTCCACGCCGACCAGTTCCACCTGCGTCCCATCATGGAGGAAACCGCTGAATATTCCCAGGGCATTGGAACCTCCACCCACACAGGCATAAACACGCTCCGGCAGCCTGCCAGCCTGACGGATTATCTGCTCTCTCGCCTCTGATCCGATAACGCTCTGGAAGAAAGAGACCATCTCAGGGTAAGGGTGCGGTCCACAGGCGGTTCCCAGAACATAGTGAGTTGAATCCATGTGCGTTGCCCAGTCCCGCAGTGCTTCGTTGATGGCATCTTTCAACAGCCGCGTTCCGTCCAGCACCGGAACCACCTCGGCGCCCAGTTGTTCCATCCAGAAAACATTGGGCCGTTGCCGGGCCATATCCACCTCACCCATATAGATGGTGCAGGAGAAACCGAGTTTGGCAGCCATGGTGGCAGTAGCAACTCCGTGTTGGCCTGCCCCGGTCTCCGCGATAACCCGGCTTTTTCCCATCCTCTGTACCAGCAGACCCTGTCCCATGACGTTATTGAGTTTATGCGCACCGGTGTGGTTGAGGTCCTCGCGCTTGAGGTAAAAAAGCGGTCCCCCGAAATGGCGGTGCAGGTTTCTTGCAGGTGTCAGCGGTGTTGGCCGGCAGGAATAGGTGGACATCACCGATTGAAAGTCTTTCCAGAAAGAAGGGTCTTGCCTGGCCACCTCAAAGGCGGCCTCCAGTTGTTTGAGGGTGGAGATGAGAATTTCGGGGATGAATGCCCCGCCAAAGCGCCCGTAGTAACCTGGCCTGTCCATGATCGCTCCTCATTGCCGTGTGGCCTGGCAGACCTGCTCAACAAACCCTGCCATCTTTGCGTGATCCTTGACCCTGGGTCTTTGCTCCAGGCCGCTGCTGGCATCCACTGCATAGGGTCTAACCCGGCTGATAGCGGCAGCCACATTTTCCGGATTCAATCCGCCTGCCAGAATGATCCGGCCGTAGTTCTTCGCCTCCAGCGCGAGATTCCAGTCAAAAGTGAGTCCGGTTCCCCCGTATGTACGGGGCGCGTAAGTATCGAGAAGCAATGCCTCCACAGCGCCGTTGTACTCGGAGAGGCCTTCCAGATCACTGTGCGCCCGCAGGCGTACAGCCTTTATGACCCCGCGGCCCAATTGCCGGCAGTAGGCGGCCGACTCGCTTCCATGCAACTGGACAAGGTCCAGTTGGCAATACCTGACTGTGGCTGCCACCTTCTCGGGTTCCTCATCCACAAAGACACCCACGGTCTGAATCAAGGGCGGCAGCACCCGAACAATGTCACGAGCCCTCTCGGTGGAAATCTGTCGGGGACTGGGAGCAAAAACAAAGCCGAGAGCGTCAGCGCCGAGACGGGCAGCGGCCAGGGCATCTTCTTCGTTGGTGATGCCACAGATCTTTATACGTACGACCATAAGAGCTGCTCCTCCTGCTAACGTCCAGGTTTTCCCAAGAGCTCTCTGAGTTTTCGTCCAGGATCCCTGGCGCGCATGAGACTCGTCCCCACAAGGGCCCCATGAACGCCTGCCTGCCCCAGAGATTTCACGTCGGCACGCTCATGTATCCCGCTTTCGCTCACAACCAGGCGGTCCGCGGGAATGCGGCTGCACAGCCTGTAGGTAGTCTCAAGCCGCACCTCGAAGGTGCGCAGGTCGCGGTTGTTGATTCCGATGATCCTGGCATCTGTCGCCAGGGCCCGGACCAGCTCCTCTGAATCATGCACCTCAACTAGACAGGACATACCCAGAGAGCGAGCCTTCCCCAGCAGACGCACCAGGGAATCCTGCTCCAGGATTGCGCTGATCAACAACAGGGCATCGGCCCCAGCAGCACGTGCTGCGAGAACCTGAACGGGATCAACAACAAAGTCCTTGCAAAGCAACGGCAAAGACACAGCCTGCCGTACTTCTGCGAGCCATTCCAGTTTTCCCTTGAAAAAGGCCCTTTCAGTAACGAGCGAGACAGCGGCCGCTCCTTCCTTTTCGTAGATCGCCGCAGTGGAGGCCACATCCAGGCGCTCACGGATCATTCCCGCCGAGGGTGATGCTCTTTTGATCTCTGCTATGATCGCCGGTCGCCCGCCATGACCTACCGCCCGGAAGAAGTCGCACGGTTCAGGAGCGAGAGCTGCGGCTTTCTCCAGTTCAGAAAGGACCACGCGCTCTTTGAACTGCGCAACTTCCTTCCTTTTATGTGCAACGATGTCGTCGAGAATCACAGCAAAACCTTCGTAAAGGAATTATCCCGGTCTATTTATAATGTTCGCTCCCCGACCCCGGGCAATGCGCTCGCTGGTTCAGTTCACCGCTTACTTGACGGCGGACATGCCGGAACTCCCGGGCGATCCTCCAGATAGTGTGTGTTGCTGATTGGTGATCGCCCTCAGCCCCTTCAGCTTGTCCATGGCCCGACCCGAATCGATGGCATGTTCGGCCCGAGCGATGCCTTCGCGGAAATCAGCTGCCCATCCAGCAGCCACCAGGGCGGCGGCGGCATTGAGGAGCACCATATTCCTCCGCACCCCCGGCTCGCCCCGCAGGATGTTCAGGATGATTCGCGCATTTTCCCGGGCATCGCCTCCTTTGATCTCCTCAAGAGGGGCGCGGGGGAGAGCAAAGTCTTCCGGCTCTATGGTATAGGTGGTCACCCTGCCGTTTTTCAGCTCACTGACCACAGTAGGACCAGTAATGCTTATCTCATCCAGGCTATCCTCACCGTGAACCACAAAGGCACTGCGCGAGCCCAACCTGCTGAGTACCTCGGCGAGAATCGGGGTAAGACGTCTGTCGTAGACGCCGAGAACCTGAACATTGGCCCCGGCCGGATTGGTGAGAGGGCCCAGTATATTGAAAATACTCCGGATGCCGATCTCTCGCCGGGGCCCTATGGCATATCGCATGGCGCCGTGCAGGGCCGGAGCGTAGAGAAAGCCGATACCAACCCGGCCGAGACACTGCTCCACAACCTCCGGGGGTACGTTCAGATTCACCCCCATGCGTTCGATAACATCGGCACTGCCACAGATGCTCGAGACCGAGCGATTCCCGTGTTTGGCCACCCGCAGGCCACAGCCCGCAACCACAAAGGCGGTGGTGGTTGAAACATTGAAGGTCTGCGTGCCGTCGCCCCCCGTGCCGCAGGTGTCGACGATGGTTTCCAGATCCAGGTTGATGTCATCCCGGGCGATGTTCACCAGGGACTCGGAGACCCGAATCCGGGTTGCCTTTCGCCGCATGACCCGAGCAGCACCGGTGATCTCTTCGACGGTCTCCCCTTTGAGCCTCAGTGCCGTGACGAAGGCGCCGATCTGAGCCGGTGTGGTCTGGCCGCTCATGATCAAATCCATGGCGGCTTCCATCTCTTCTTCGGCCAGATCCAGGCCGTCGACCACCTTCTGGATGGCTGGCTTGAGCATGACCTCCTCCTTGTGAGGATATTTATGGAAGCGTCATTTCTCCACAGAGTGCATCGGAATCACGGCGAGGGAAACGGCGGGCTCCCTGCAGCTTTCCCTTTATGCCCTCTGGTGTTCACTGTTTCCCTCCCTGCCAAGAGAGCCGACTCTCAGAAATCCAGAAAATTCTTCAAAATACGCATACCCTCATGGGTGAGGATGGATTCCGGGTGAAACTGGATTCCCTCCACTGCATATTCCAGGTGGCGCAGTCCCATAATCTCACCGTCCTCGGCCAGGGCAGACACTTCCAGACAGTCCGGAAGGTCCCGGCGGTCAATGGCCAGAGAATGGTAGCGCGTGGCAGTGAAAGGATCAGGAACGCCTCGGAAAATACCCCTGCCGTCATGGTGGATCTCCGAGGTCTTGCCGTGCATGAGCCGGGCAGCATGCACCACCCGGCCGCCGAAGGCTGCTCCCACTGCTTGATGACCCAGACAGACCCCGAGGATAGGAACCTCGCGGTAGAAGCGCTGAATCATCGGGATGCTGATTCCTGCCGTTTGGGGGATGCCGGGTCCGGGTGAGATTACAAGCCGTTCCGGCTTCATGGCCTCGATCTCATCCAGAGTAATCTTGTCGTTGCGCCGAACTTCAACGGTAGCACCCAGTATCCCAAGGTACTGAACCAGGTTGTAGGTGAAAGAATCGTAGTTATCGATAACAATTATCACCTTCGCCCCCTTAGGTACTCTCCGTTGATAGTTGTCAGTTGTGCGTGGCGAAACCTGAAAATGCAGTTACTGTAGTTAGTTTCTGTTGCTAAGGCGAGGAAACTTTTTAAAAACAGCAAGTTATTGG
>JBKHJD010000120.1:0-6699 GCA_046538315.1 Syntrophobacteria bacterium | reverse complement strand
GGGGTAACCTGAACTGGAGGGGAGTCAGAAGCAACCGTCACGAAGTCGATCGGGCAGCCGTTGATATGAGGATCGCTGGGAAGGCCAAAGGGGAGGCGTCGAGCAGTGAGAACAAGCCAGCTTGTTGTCACTGCTCGACGCACTTCCCGGAGCGTTCCGATGAATCGGAACGCCGCCGCCACAGGCGGAGGGACTTCTCATCGATCCAGAGTTAATGGCTGCATGTAAAGGCGAAGCCGTTACCCCTTTGCGTTCCTGGCGCCCTGGCGTGAGATAAGAATATCACGCAAAGCTGTCAGATCATTGAGCCAGCAGGAACTTCCGTTCCACTGGGGGGAACTCAGCTGCTTCCGAATGGGTCTGTTTGGCGCCGGTGAACCGCCAATCCTTGGCTTGGACCACACTGTGACAGTTAATGCAGCCCTTCACTTTGCCTGCTTTCATGACTTCTCCATTGGGACCATACTTTGCCCAGAACCAGTCGCCTGCCGCGGGGTCGTATCCCTGCGCCTTGTACATTGGCGTGACCGCCATCAGGGTTGTCTTGTCCCGGCCGTAGTTTTCCTTTACCAGAATAGCTCCGTTTGGCATCTCCCTCTTTCCTTCTCGCGCCGCTTTCAAAGCGATGGAATTGGCGTAGAGTTTGAGATACGCTCCGTGGGGACTCTGCCCCTGATAAAGTCCTTCGTGACCGGGCCACATTCCCCACCCGGTGTAGGGGTTGGTTTCAGTGATGTAGGTCTAGAACTCTGCCGGATCGGTGGAAGGCATATCTGCCCCTCCGGCAAGTGCACCGGGGACCGCACCGAGCAAGAAAAGCACCAAGAGCGTACTGATCAGACGGCTCACTGTCATGGGTCACCTCCGTTGTATGAGTGAGGGTTGCGAAAGACGAAAAAGTTTATCCATGTGATGCAGACAAAAAAATAGGGTAAACCCGGTATTTTCTCTCTGCTCCAGAAATACCTGATTATTCTCCTGGTGGCGGAGAATTCAAGAAAGTAAAGCAGAGTTTCTTTGCCCGGAGTGAGCGGAACTCGCCGCGAGAGTAATAATGGTGGGGAAACCGCACCTATCGACACCTTCGCTCTCGCAGATGGAGGGTATGCTGTACAATGCTGTAGCAGAATGTGGTAGGCTAGGATAGTCAGGATATTGTATGAGCCGAAGGAGGAAAACCGACTGGAGACGGTCCGCGCTGAGAGAGCGGGGGATCAAAATCGTCTGGGACGCCCTCTGCGGTGCCGTCCCGGCCGCCTGTGAGGCGGCCAGGCGCATCTGCCATCGTGAGGAAAGCCGTCAAGGTTTCGCCCGGGCAACACCATGAGCAGAATCGGAGGTGCAAAGGTGGGTCTTGAGCCACCTATGGTCTACGTGGAGGAGGAGCTGCGCTGGGAGTACAAGCAGCTTGCTCGCACAGTGGAAAGAGACGAGATGCCGACAGAAGAGGAGCTGAACGAACTGGGGAAACACGGGTGGGAGCTCGTCGGTACAGTAACCCTGTCATCAGTAGCCTACTTCTACTTCAAGCGACCTGCAACGTAGAGCGTGCTGCACGCGGGTACCACCGCAACGCGACAGGGCTACCCTGCCGGGCTGTGAAATACCTGGAGGGAACGATTACCCTCTAGAACTCGTCACATGGGGTCAAGGAAGAGGACCTCTCCATGTCGCGAGTGAATCCAACGAACGGGTGGGAGCGCATGAAATATTCGGAGGCGAGGGCCGGACGGATTTTCGTTATGCGTCTGGGAGACGGTGACGTCGTCCATGAGGAAATCGAACGGTTTGCCCGCGAAACGGCCGTTCAGGCCGCGGCCCTGATCATCGTAGGCGGCGCCGACAAAGACAGCAGGTTCGTGGTGGGTCCCGAGGAAGGCCGCGGAAAACCCGTTGTTCCCATGGAGCATGTTTTGACCAATGTGCATGAAATAGCGGGCGTCGGTACCCTCTTTCCAGATGATACCGGTAGGCCGGTAGTACACATGCACATGGCGTGCGGCAGGGAAACATCCACCGTAACCGGGTGCATCCGGCAGGGTGTCAGGGTGTGGCACATCATGGAGGTCATTGTTTTCGAACTGGTAGATACCACCGGCGCCCGGCTGGCTGACCCGCAGACGGGGTTCAAACTACTCCACCCGTAACCCCGGCGGAATGGAACTTCTTGGTGAATTGCTGATCTGACAGCTTCACTACCCTGGCGGCTTTGCGTGAGGCAACGCAGCCGCAAACGAGGTAGAGAACCAATGAGAGAGGACCTGCACGATTTCTGCGAGCGAAACGAGGTCCATGTTGCCGATGAACCGCCGCTTCCTTTTTCTTCCGCGCATACCTGGCTCGTCAGGGACACATCTGGACATCTGTGGGTCTTGAAGTACAGGGCTCCGGAGGACAACGTTTCGGAGGTATTGAAAAAGTTTGCTCTCCTCCACCCGCCGTTTCACTACCCGCAGATTACCTCCCCCGGCAATGAACCGTGTCTTCTCTATCCTTACATTGAAGGTGAACTCCTGGCAGACAGCGTTTCTGAAGAAAGGGGAGTGGTGGGGCAGATCATGGAAGTCATCAGCAGGATCAGCGCCATGATGCGCTCGCTTGTTCTTGTTCCCTACTACCAGGAAACCTTGCATCTACACCAACCCGACACGCACGCCGAAAGCAAACCGGGCGGCGGCTTTACCCTGAAGTGGGCTCAGGGAGTGGATGATCAGCACAAGCAGGCGCGGCGCCGGGAAATCGCCGCATCATACCAGTGGACCGAGACAAGTATTCCTCGTTTCTGCGATGTTCTCCACTCGCAAGGGGTATGGTCCGGGGCGGCGCCCCTGGATGAGTTTCGCCAGCACCTCTCGCGTATTTTGTCCATGCATATCCCGACTACGGGCAGCAATCTCGCCCATACCGCCATGCACCCGGAGCACCTTCTGTTCTGTCCCGACCGGAAAATCGCCGTCCTCGGGTGGAACATCGCATCACGGCCGCGCTTCCACATGATATACACGTATCTGTGCTGGAGCTTTCTCCGCTCGCCTCGATCCGACGCCCGGGAGGTCTATCGAGGCTACCTCACCCGAAACAGCGAAGCTGCCTTCTCTGCGGATCATCAACGGGCATTTGCCGTCTGCCTCCTGGAACAGGCGGCCCGATGCTTTGCGCCGAGCCGAACCCACCATTTCAAGGCTTCCCCTCGCAGGCTCCAGGAGGCGGAGGAGCTCTTCAGCGAATGCTGCGAGAATCTGGCCGTGACATAGGAAGAGAGGTTTGCGAGCAGCCATGGCAATTTTCTGAAAAAGAAGAGGTAGCATCCCTTGTGTGTTGTATGTGGTATGCCCGGGGCCGAAAGAGAGGGCGGCCGGCCGCGAAGAGATGAGACATATACCGCTTTTTTGACGATCCGGCGGAGAGGATTGACAAAGGGGTGAAAGAAGAGAAGCACAGGGGCAGGGAGGCCGCACCATGACAATGAAAAGGCGGGATTCCGAGGAATCCATCGGTCCAGATAGAATTTTCGAGATGTTTCACGGCCTGTGGGTATCTGGTATCCTCAGGGCCGCAGTGGAGCTTGATGTCTTCACTGCGATTGCCGAAGGCTCCACGACCGTAGAGGCGATCGCGGCAAAGATCAAGGCAAGCAGGCGAGGTACGAGAATCCTTCTCAATGCCCTCGGCGCTCTGGACCTGGTATGGAAGAGGAAAGAGAGCTACGGCCTGGAACCGATTGCGGATACATTTCTGGTCAGGGGCAAGGAGGCCTATATTGGGGATTTTAGCTCCGCCGTCCCCCTGGCTCACTGGGAGGCCTTTGGCAAAATGGCTGAGGCGGTCAAGAAAGGTGCGCCTGTCTGCGACTTCCTTACCCATGAATCAGAGGAATGGGAACAGGTGGCTGTCGCCCTTGTTCCCCTGGGAATCCCTGTAGCCCGGAGTCTGGGCGACATGCTCGGGATAGGCAGGGAAGGCAGGAGCGGTTGCACTATCCTTGATGTTGCCTGTGGTTCCGGAGTCTACGGCTATACTCTTTTACAGCAGGATTCGAGGGCAACCGTCACCGGCATTGACAGAGAGAACGTGCTGAAGGTTGCGGCGAGGGTTGCTCGGGACATGGGGGTGGCGGAGAGGGTAACCCACAGGCCCGGGGACATCCTGACAATGGATTGCGGACACAGCGAATTTGATATCGCCATTGTCAGCCATATATTGCAGGGATTCAGTGCCGCACAGGGCAGGGGTATTCTCGAGAAGGTCCATGACGCACTCGTCCCCGGTGGTATAGTGGTGATCAATGATTTTGTAGCTGACGAGGATCGATGCACCAGAAGGTTTCCGCTGTTGTTTGCCTGCTATATGCTTCTCGTTACCCCGGAGGGTGACACCTACACCTTCTCGGAATTCAAGAGCTGGCTGGATGCAATCGGGTTCCACAACACCACGAAACATGAAGTTCCAGGAGAGTCGACGCTCATTGTGGCGAGTAAAAAGAGACCCTGAGACGCGCGGCCGGGCAGCGTCCAGGATCGGTGCTGTTTCCTGGCGTTCTCGCAGCTTCTGGACCATGGTGAACGAGGGACGCCGGCATCAAGGCGTCCGGGGAGGGTCTTTCTGTGCAGCCAAAAGGATCGAAGAGCGCCGGTGAATATACTGTCGGCCTCATCTCCGATACCCACGGTCTGCTGAGGCCAGAAGCAGTGAAAGCCTTGAAAGGCGTAGACCTGACTATCCATGCAGGGGATATAGGAAACCCCGGGGTGCTCGAGGACTTGCGAGCAGTTGCGCCGGTATTTGCCGTGCGGGGAAACATGGATGGAGGTGAATGGGCGCGGGAGCTGCCGGAAACGGAGGTTGTCGAGGTGGGTGAGGTCCTCGTCTACGTGCTCCACGATGTGCGGAGAATGGACCTCGACCCGGCTGCCGCAGGCTTCAGTGCGGTTATAAGCGGCCATACCCACACAGCCTCCATAGAGAAGCGGGAAGGGGTCCTCTTCTTGAACCCGGGAACGGCCGGGCCGTTCAAATCGCCGGTTTCGGTAGCCGTCCTTCGGATACAGGGAGGCCACCTGGACGCACACCTGATCGAACTCGAGACGTGATTCTCGCCGGTTGCCTGCTGGGAGCAATCAAGAAATTGGGCAGGAGAACTTTCCATGAAGCATTTCCTGGATCTGACCCATCGGATCGAGGAAGGGATGCCGGTTTTTCCAGGCGACGTGCAGCCGAAAATCGAGCAGACCATGACCCTCGGAAAAGACATCTGTACCGTGCAAAGTATCCGGTTCAGCAACCACCTGGGCACCCACCTGGACGCGCCGTCACACTTTATCGAGGGTGGAATGACCGTGGACCAGATTCCGCTTGCGACCCTGATCGGGACGGCCGTGATCCTGGACTTTACAGACAAGGGAGAAGGGGACGTGATCACCAGGGCTGACCTCGAGCGGCACCGGCACCGGCTTGAACCAGGGGCGAGGGTCCTGCTGAAAACGGGCTGGGATGGGAACTTCAGGCCCGGTGTTTTCTACGAGGATTTTCCCTGCCTGACCGTAGGGGCGGCGCAATATCTTGCTTCGACCAGGGCCGGCCTGCTTGGAATGGACACCCCTTCGCCCAGCCCGCTTGATGACCCCGGTCAGGCCATTCACAAGATCCTTCTCGGTGCGGGAGTCGTGATTCTGGAAGCGGTCAAAAATCTGACTATGATCACTGTGGATGAATGCGAACTCATCGTCCTTCCACCGCCTTTCAGGAATTTCAGCGGCGCCCCCTGCCGGGTGGTGGCCGTGGTGGAAGATTGAGAGAATCTGGTGCTTCCACCTGATGCGGCCTGGGAAACGGGTGTCTTCTTCCTGGAATACGACATTACTCCTCGCTGTCGGGGCGTACCAGGAGCGTGAGCCCGTTGACGCCACATACCCGTACCGGGGCTCCGGGCTCGATGGATGGTTCGCCTTCCAGTACCTCTGCCTTCCACAGTTCTGCACGGACCCTGACATAGCCTGAAGGATCCAGGTGGTCTACCGCCACACCTCGCGCCCCCTCTATCGAGTGTGCCGGAGCCGCACTATCCGGATCATAGGCCCGCCAGAGAAAAGGGAACAGGGCTATGTCTTTTGCAATCCAGAGGGCGATCAGCCCGCAGATGAACCAGGTGGGAAGCTCCACCCACCGTCGAACCATGAGCAGGAGAAGAATCAGAAGAACCGTGGCCGGCACCTGCAACAGCGCATAGCGGATCACAACCCGGGCTGACCAGGGTCCTTTCTTCATGATCTCCGGCCTCTTCTTCATCCTGGCCTGTGTGGGGGTAGTCCTCCCGAGGGCTCGAGCGCGGAGGAGTCCATATCAGTCCTAAACTGATCGGTTCCAGGTTCAGGGTTCAAGGTTCAAGGTTCAAAGGCTACAAACGTCAGGAATTACTCACGATAGCGATGAACATCCAGAATTTCCGACCTTACCCGTCGGGTGAAACGGCCGAATAACCATAATGGAACTCGGATCCCTGTATTCAGGCTTCTAAGGACTTTGAAACCCGGAACGTTGAACCTTAAACTGCTCAACCTAGGTCAGTATATCACCCGCTCGCCAGCCAGCAAGACCCTGTCACAACTTGCGCTGGTCTCTCCACACAGTTGATGCTGGGGGCATTCTAATGAACTTAGTTCGCTCCGCTCACAATTGGAATAATGGAATAATGGAATGTTG
>JBKHJD010000119.1:0-6850 GCA_046538315.1 Syntrophobacteria bacterium | reverse complement strand
GACCCCGAGAGGCCGTTCCATGGCATGCCGGGTGAGGAGAGCTGCCGGCAATGTCACACCGAAGAGACGGATCCCGATTTTGCTTATCAGAGAAGAAGAGAAAAAGGGGTCCACAGGCACCCGGCGGATTAGCAAAAAGGGGCAGCCGGGCGGTGGGAGGAAAATTCCGGTACCCCCTTTATAACAACCGCGCGGCGCAATCAAAATTGAGCCGAGATAGACCGGAAAGTTAAGCGCACTACTGAGAGGGATGATGCAACACAATGGTTGGACTGTGGAGGCCCTGTTGAAGGTGTCCGGGAGCTTCTGGCACTCCTGCACCCTGCATGCAGCTGTCGAGCTGGAGATCTTTACCATTATAGGCGACGGGCAGCTCAGGGCTGAAGAAGTTGCCGGGAGATTGGCCGCAGACGTGCGGGGCGTTACCATGCTGCTCAATGCCGCGACAGCTATGGGTCTGCTCGTTCGCAATGGATCCCGCTATGGGAACAGCTCTGCGAGTAAATCCCTCCTGGCCAAGGACTCGCCTGATTATATCGGTTACATCATTCAACATCACCACCATCTGGTGAATGGCTGGTCGCAGTTGCCGGAGGCTGTAAGAACAGGCAAGCCGGTCAGGTCCAGGTTCTCTCAGAGCAGTGAGAAGGAACGGGAGAGCTTCCTGATGGGCATGTATAACCTGGCCATGGGCATTGCCCCGAAGGTGGCTGCTCAGATCGATCTCATCGGCAAACGGCATCTACTGGATCTTGGCGGCGGCCCCGGCACCTACGCCGCACACTTTTGCCAGACAAATCCGCAGCTGCGTGCGACGATCTATGATCTGCCATCCAGCCGTCCGTTTGCCCTGGAGACTGTCGAGCGGTTCGCTGTGACCGAGAGGATCGCCTTTGTGGCTGGTGATTATCTTCATGATGAATTACCAGGCTCCTACGATGTGGCCTGGCTTTCGCACATACTCCATGGGGAGGGCCCGGAGGACTGCGAGAAAATCATCGACAAGAGCGTTTCAGCACTGGAGGCCGGCGGTCTTATTCTCGTTCACGACTTTATCCTGAATGACACTATGGACGGACCTCTGTTCCCTGCACTTTTCGCACTGAACATGCTGGTCAACACGCCTCGAGGCCAGGCCTATTCGGAGGCCCAGATAAGGGAAATGTTGAGAAATGCCGGGGTTAGAGAGATCACTCGATTACCCTTCCAGGGACCGAACGATTCGGGCATCCTCCAAGGGGTAGTGTGAGACGAGGGGCCGGTGGCAAAGGAAGCCGCTACTTCTCCACTGCACTGTCATAGCGTGAAAATTGCATGGTGAAAGTGGCACGCCCCTGGGTGGCGGAGCGCAGTGCTGTGGAGTATCCGAACATTTGAGAAAGAGGCACGGTCGCGCGGATGATCTTGACCGAGCGTTTCGTCAGGACTCCCTTGACCTTGCCTTTGCGTGTATTGAGGTCGCTGAGCACCTCACCGGTGAATTCCTCCGGTACGATTATCTCCACTGCCATGATGGGCTCAAGCAGCACTGGCTTGGCCTGTCTGCAACCTTGCTGAAAAGCAGTGGAGGCTGCTACCCTGAAGGCGAGTTCGCTGGCCGTCTGTTCCCTGTAGGTACCACCGATCACCGCAACCTCTACGTCTACGACGGGATATCCTGCCACAACGCCGCTGGCCAACGATTCTCTGACTCCCTCCTCAACAGCAGGAATGAAGGACTCGGGGATGGAGCCATCCCGGACAAGGTCACGGAAGTGGTTTCCTTTGCCTCGAGCCCTGGGCTCCAGGTGCAAGGCAACCTGGGCGTAGTGAGCGACTCCGGCGATCTCCCGGTCAAAGGTGCTCTCAATCTCCACCGGCGCAGTGATGGTTTCTCGATAGACCACCTGCGGTTTGCCCACGTTCACCTGGATGGAGTATTCCCGGAGGAGTCGATTGATGAGAATATCCAGGTGGAGTTCCCCCATGCCGGAGATAATAGTTTGACCGGTATCCGGATCCTGGCGAAAGCGAAAGGTAGGGTCCTCATCTGCAAGTCTCTCCAGAGCCTGGATGGTCTTTTCTTCATCGGCGCGCGTACGAGGCTCCACGGCCACCGAGATCACAGGTTGGTAGAACTCGATGAGCTCCAACAAGATGGGATGCCGAGAATCACAGATAGTGTCTCCGGTGGAGGTCTTTTTGAGGCCCACCATGGCCACAATTTCGCCAGCTCCCGCCCGTGAGCGCCGCTCCCGCTTGTTGGCATGCATCTGAAAGATTCGAGCCACCTTCTCGTTATCCTTTTTATTGGCATTGTACACTTCCGAACCGGCGGTCACCGAGCCGGAGTAAAGCCGGACATGCGCGAGCTTGCGTCCCTGGTCCATCTGAATCTTGAAGGCCAGGCCGGCAAGCGGTTCCCTGTCGCTACAGATACGGGTTTCCTCTTCTCCAGTCTCCGGGTTACGCCCCCGCACACGAGCAACCTCCATAGGACTGGGGAGAAAGTCGACAACGGCATCCAGGAGCAGCTGGATACCTTTGTTCTTGAGTGCACTGCCGCACAGAACCGGGACCCCCTTGAGCTCAAGGGTGCTGCGGCGGAGGACTGGCATAAGGTCTTCTCGGGCCAGAGGGGCATCAGCCAGGTACCTTTCCATGAGGCCATCGTCAAGCTCAGCCAGACGTTCAAGGAGTTGTTCTCGCCTTGTCGCTGCTTCCGCGCTGTATTCGGGGGGGATGGGCATATAGTTGTAAACAAGACCAAGGGTGGAGTCGTCCCAGCGTACGGCCTGCATCGTAAGCAGATCGACGATCCCGGTAAACTCGAATTCTGCCCCCATGGGCATCTGGAGCACGAGGGGCCGCGCTCCAAGCTTTTTCCTGATCTGCTCTACAGTGCCGGAGAAATCTGCCCCGAGACGGTCAATTTTATTGATGAAGGCGATTTTTGGAACCCGATACCTGTCGGCCTGGTGCCAGACTGTTTCGGACTGGGGCTCCACTCCACCCACCGCGCAAAAGACCCCGATGGCGCCGTCAAGAACGCGGAGGCAACGCTCTACCTCGATGGTGAAGTCCACATGCCCGGGTGTGTCGATAAGATGGAGTTCGTGATCCCGCCACAGGCAGGTGGTGACTGCCGACGTAATGGTGATGCCGCGCTCCTGCTCCTGTTCCATCCAGTCCATGACGGCTTCGCCGTCATGGACCTCTCCCATTTTATGTGATTTTCCGGTGTAGTAAAGCACGCGCTCTGTAACTGTAGTCTTGCCGGCGTCGATGTGGGCAATAATGCCGATATTGCGCGTTCTACTCAGGCGCTTGTGTTCTGACATGACCGAGGTTCCTCAGCGGATGATCAGGAGATTGGCTGTCTTGGTGCGACGAATGTCCAGATGCCCGGCCAGGGTGGCCGCAGGCTTGCCCTCCAGGAGTATCTGTACACGATCTACTTCCTCAAGATTCAACACAAGTGAGTTGACGATTGCATACAAGGTGAGCCTCTCCGCAGTCACACCACCGGGGTGTAGACGGCAGAGCTCCGCAGTGCAGTCCACATAGGCAGTTCCATTATCTGTGACAAAGAGGTTCCGGAGTCTGGAGGCGGACGGAAACGGGGAGATGAGATTCGGGCTTTTGGGTCCTTTCAGAAGAGCAGTGACAATGGATTCCGCGGCACAGAGAGTATCAGCGGCATGAATCCGTCTTTCCTCGGCGTGGAGGTGGCCTCCGTTGCTGCCAGCAAAATAAAGATGCACCTCGCGGGTGGTGGCCTCCAGCACCGGAACAGTGTCGCGAATCCTGGAATGAGCAGGGATCGGCTCAGCCGAAGTGCCAAAGAAGAATCTGGCGAGGATCAGCCCACTGCCAAGGCCCAGGGCGACGGCACCAGAGAGGAGCAACCAGAACCGGCGCTGGTGTTTGCGGCTTTGGTCAATGTGCATTCGATTAGATCCATTATCCCGGGAAATGAGTGTTGCGGGTGCATGACCTTGACATAAGCAAGTGACGAGTCCGGCTGGGGCTGACCTGGAGTCCGCAAAAACCCCCAGGTAAACGTGCCCGGGACGGCTGTGTAAGGTGCCGTAGTTGTCACTCGCCAGGGCTTGTCATCGAAGCAGGGTGACAAGGCGAAAGGCCGACCTCCCCGGTCAGACCCAACCCACAGCAGCAGTGGAGACAGAACGGGCTACGTGCAGGAAAAAATCAGCCGCTATCCACCCGTTCCTTCAATTCCTTTCCCACTTTGAAGAAGGGAAGCTTCTTGTCCCTTACCTTGATGATCTCGCCGGTTTTGGGATTGCGCCCCTGATAACCCCGGTACGCTTTCACCTTGAAGCTTCCAAAGCCGCGGATCTCAACGCGGCTGTCATTAATGAGTGCCTGCTCGATACTGCCGAATACGGTCCTGACGGCAAGCTCTGCCTCCTTGATGGTGATTCCTTCAGCAGCGGCAACTGCGGCAATCAGCTCACGTCTGGTCATGCAGGGTCCTCCTTGTGCTCACACTCCTTGATAATCTGTCTACAGAGATCAAGCTGGTGATGTAATGACCTCGATTCCTCCCATGTATGTTCGGAGCACGGGTGGAATCATCACGCTGCCATCTTGTTGCTGCCAGTTTTCGAGAACGGCGACCAGGGTACGGCCCACGGCGAGTCCGGAACCATTGAGAGTATGCACGTAGGTGGTTTTTTTCTTGCCGCGGGGACGATACCGTATGTTAATCCGCCGTGCCTGAAAGTCTTCAAAATTGCTGCAAGAAGATATTTCTCGATACACCTGTTGTCCGGGGAGCCAGACCTCGATGTCGTAGGTCTTTGCCGCAGAAAACCCCAGATCTCCGGTGCACAGGTTCACCACTCGATATGGAAGTTGGAGTTCCTGGAGAATTTCCTCGGCATCGACCAACAGGCTTTCCAGCTCCGCATAGGAACGTTCCGGATTGGCGAATTTTACAAGTTCCACCTTGTTGAACTGGTGTTGGCGGATGAGGCCGCGAGTGTCTTTACCGTACGAGCCCGCTTCTGAACGGAAGCACGGGGTGTAGGCTGTGTAGCAGCGCGGAAGTTGGTCCTCTTCCAGAATTTCATTCTGGTGGATATTGGTTACCGGGACTTCAGCGGTGGGCACGAGGTAGTAGTCCCATTCCTCGAGCTTGAACAGGTCTTCTTTGAATTTGGGCAGCTGTCCGGTTCCGGTCATGGAGGTGCTGTTCACCATGAAAGGTGGCAATACTTCCTGGTAGCCATGCCTGGTGGTATGAAGATCGAGCATGAAGTTGATAAGGGCACGCTCCAGCCGTGCTCCCAACCGCCAGTAGAGGGCGAAGCGAGCTCCGGTTATTTTGGCAGCTCGTTCAAAATCAAGGATTCCGAGGGCCTCACCCAGTTCCCAGTGTGGCTTGGCTGGAAAAGGAAACTCATGAATCTCCCCCCAGCGCTTGACCACCGGGTTATCCTGTTCGTCCTTTCCTATGGGAACTGAAGCGTGAGGGACATTGGGAATGAGCAGCAGTTGCCCTCGGAGGTCACTTTCCAGCTCGCTGAGCTGCTCATCAAGCTCTTTGATCCGCTGCGACCCGTGACGCATGCGGGCAACGAGTTCGGAAGCATCTCCACCACTCCGTTTGATTTGGGCAATCTGGTCTGAGGCGACCTTGCGCTCATGCTTGAGGGACTCAACCTCCTGGATAATCTTCCGACGATGCTCATCCAGGGCCAGAATCGGTTCAAGCTGTAGATCCGAGCCCCGATGGTCCAACATTGTCTGTATCAGTTCCTGGTTATCTCTAACAAACCTGATATCGAGCATGAGACATATTACTCGCTGCGCGTCTCAAACAGTGGCCCGAGACAATCGGCCGAGACTATCCTTCACTTGTTCAGCCACCTCATGTAAAAACTGGTTGTTTCGGAATTTGGCCGGATGCGATAAAGCATGTGAACTTGACCAGGTGGCTGCTCGACAAAGTACGTGACCGCAGCCTTATCTGGTCACCTGCCCCGAGGAAGCGTTCCTGGGGCCTGGAGCATCCGATCAAATTCCGGAAAACCTGGACGAGACAAGAAATATACGTAGTTTCAAATAGTTATCTGCAAAACGGACAACGAAGCCTATCATGTCGACTTGTTTTTGTCAATGATGGATATTACCTGGCACCGGCCGTTCGCTTCGAGGCCAATACCCAGGTTGGGCGATTGCTACCAGGAGATCTCAGAGTTCCGTGCTTCCCAGCATCTTCTCGAGTTTGATCAGACTCTGCCTCTGGCCCAGGGCAATGAGGGTGTCGCCGATCTGGATGCGGGTGTACGAAGCCGGGTTGAACAGCATATCGCCGCTCGCCTTCTTGATGGCAACAATGATCAGGTCAAGTTGCTGGCGGATGCCTGATTCCACCAGGCTGACATCCGCCAGCGAGCTGTTCGGCCTTACCGGGATTTCTTCCATCTTCAGTTCGATATCGGGATCGTGGACGGCAAAGTCGATAAATTCGGTAACACTGGGACGGAGCAGGCCTTGGGCCATGGGGAAACCGCCAATCTGGTGCGGCGAAACCACCCGGTCGGCGCCGGCTCGCTCGAGTTTTTTCTCCGAGCCGATCTTGCCCGCCCGGGCAAGGATAAAAAGATCGGGATTTAACCCTCTAGCGGTGAGGGTGATATACACATTGTCCGCCTCGGAGTCGAGGGCAGTGACCAGGCCTTTGGCCCGCAGGAACCCGGCCTTCTCGAGACACTGCTCTTCCGTGGCGTCACCGAGGATGTAGAGGTGGCCATCCTCTTCAATCCTGGCGGTAATTTCGCTGTCTTTTGAACTTAGTTCGCTCCGCTCACAATTGGAATAATGGAATAATGGAATGTTG
>JBKHJD010000118.1:0-6857 GCA_046538315.1 Syntrophobacteria bacterium | reverse complement strand
CCTCGGCAACGTTCTGCAACAACGGGGTCAACCCTACCGGCAAATTTCGCCCCAGGCGGTCGTGATGGATGTGGAGGATATTTGCTCGGTGGTCGGCAATTACCTTGGACATTTGAGGTCGGTGGGGGTGGCCTTTGATACAGATAAACCGAAGAGTGGCACCGGGCATCCAGTAAAATTCCGGCAGAGCCTGAAAAATTCACTCAAGCCCAAGCAGAGGCCGGCATAAAATAAAATTCTTCTCCGTGCAATTGTCTGGTAGACTCAGAGAACCCAAAGATAGCCAGGCAGTGCCCAGGCAGGTTCGGTCACAGAGACCACAGGCCGGTCGCCTTGCAGCAAACGAGAACAAAGGAGCAAAGCATGACCTTGCGCCATCTGAGTTTGAAGGATTGCCAGCGGCTGGCAGATGAGTTCGTCAAACCATATCATGAGGATTATCTAGCCTTGTATAGCAGCGTTCTGGGTGGGGTCGTGACCCATCCTTTTCTTATGGCCATTCCCTTCGATGATCACATGGTTCACCGGGGTGATGGCATTTTCGAGGTTTTCAAGTGCGTCAACGGCTCCGTCTATAACCTCCAGGCCCACCTCGAACGTCTCGAGCGTTCGGCCCGGGCAGTGTTTTTGAGATTACCAGGGCGCCTCGGTGAGATTACTCGCCTCGTGACAGAGACCATTCGTATCGCCGGGAGGCATGATTGTCTTGTTCGACTTTTTGTCTCCCGCGGGCCTGGAGGGTTCACCACAAACCCCTACGAGTGTCCTGCCTCTCAACTTTACATTATGGTGTGTCGGCTCAGTCCTCCTCCACAAGAGAAGTATGAGAGAGGGGTAACCGTGAAAAGCAGCTCCATTCCTATCAAGAGCTCGTATTTTGCAAATATCAAGAGCTGCAATTACCTGCCCAATGTGCTCATGAAAAAGGAGGCGGTCGACGCAGGAGTAGATTTCACTGTCTCCATTGACGAGGACGGCTTTCTCGGCGAAGGATCAACCGAGAACATCGGTGTAGTGACCTCCGAGCTGAAGTTGAAGCTACCCAGGTTTAGCAGAATTCTCAGGGGCACCACCGTGACCCGGGCGGTGGAGCTGGCCGAAAGTCTCGTTGAAGAAGGCAAGCTCCAAGAGGTGGTTTTCGAAGACATATCGATAAAGGAAGCTTGCACGAGTGCTGAGATTCTTTTCTTCGGCACCACTTTCGATATCCTCGCAGCGGTTCAATTTGATGGACACCCCATTGGAGCGGGGCACCCCGGCCCCATATACCATGAACTGCGAAAAAGGATTCTGTGGGACATCCGGGAAAATGCAGCCATGCAAACGCCGGTGTTCTTGGAGCGTCAGGAGGAGTCGTGAAAGCGTCAGGAGGCACCGTGTTTCGCCGGAGAAATCGTGCCGGGTTCTGCCCGATTGACAAGGAGAGGAGCCTGGTATAGAAGGGGCGATAACGGGGGAGGGAACGCCGGGGAAGTCATGGAGGAGATGAAAAAAATCATCGATCGAAGCTTCAAAGAAAGTATCGAGGCGAAGCAACGATCTCTGGAGCAGAATCGCGAGACCCTTCTCCGCGCCGCCCTCATGATTGTGGATGCCTTCCATGCTGAGAACAAACTCATGATCTTCGGTAACGGCGGCTCGGCTGCCGATGCCCAGCACATTGCGGCCGAACTTGTCAATCGATTCATGATCGAACGTCCACCCTTGCCAGCACTGGCATTGACCACCGACACCTCTATTCTCACGAGCGTGAGCAACGATTACCATTTTCGCGATGTCTTCAGCAAGCAGGTAAAGGCTCTGGGAATGGAAGGCGACGTGGCCTGGGGTATCAGCACGAGCGGCAGATCTGCCAACGTAGTAGAGGCACTGAGGGTGGCAAGGAATCGAGGATTGCGCACTATCGGAATGACCGGCGCAGACGGCGGAGAAATGGCAGATGTTGCGGATCTGCTTCTTACAGCAGCGGGTAACAATACTGCCCGTATTCAGGAATGCCATATCGTCATGGCGCATATTGTCTGTGAACTGGTGGACTATCTGCTCTTCCAGGCTCTGGAACGAAGGTGAAACGAGACCCGCCTGCCATAGAACCCATCTCCTTGGAGGGGGTGCGAACTGTCCCCCTGCACGAGCGGACCAGCAAGGTTTCATTGGAAATGGCGGGCCGCGCCTGGGAAGCCGGGCAACCGTTGAGCGAATTCCTTGACCGGCTGCCCTCCATTCTGGCTGCTGCCGACCTGCGGCGGGTAGTATGGAGAATTTGTGAGGCCTCGCGGAAGAAGGCAACGGTGCTGCTGGGCATGGGGGCTCATCCGATCAAGGTTGGTCTCAGTTCCGTAATCATCGACCTTATGGAAAGAGGCATACTCAGCGGCGTGGCCCTGAACGGTGCCGGCATCATTCACGATGCCGAGATGGCACTGGTGGGAAGGACCTCGGAGGATGTAGCCTCAGGCCTTATGGAAGGCAGCTTCGGAATGAGCGGCGAGACTGCGGATTTTCTCAACAAGGCAATAGTGGGCCGGGGAAGGCTTGATCAAGGCCTGGGCGTTGCCGTGGGCCAGGCGCTGCATCGGGAAAATGCTCCTCATGTGCACTACAGCATACTCGCTGCAGGGTTCAGACTGGGCCTGCCCGTGACAGTGCACGTGGCCCTCGGTACAGATATCATCCACATTCATCCCAGCGTGAATCCAGAAGCAACCGGAGCCGCTACCCATCTGGATTTTCGAATTTTCGCTCGATTGGTTTCTACTCTGGAAGGGGGCGTGTACGTGAATCTGGGATCTGCGGTGGTGCTCCCGGAGATTTTTCTCAAGGCCCTTACCCTGGTGCGGAACCTGGGCTACCACGTACAGAGTTTTACCACGGTGAATATGGATTTCCACAGGCAGTACCGGGCGCGGGTGAATGTGGTCGAACGGCCCACCCGGGGAGGCGGCGAGGGCTTCGAGCTCATTGGACACCATGAGATCATGCTGCCACTGCTGGCGGCGGCGGTTATTGAATCGCTGGAGGGTGAACAGGGCAGAGTGTGAAAAGGTGCTCCCGGTTTCACCGCCTTCCCCCTTGGCTGCGACTGAAGTGAGTCTGAAAAATGGGGAAACGCCCGGGATGGGTGCTGCGTTGTCACCACCCTGTTTTGTTGCTATCATTACGTGCCGGTGCCTGAAAAGGGAGGAGCGTTTGTTTTCTCTCGATCCACCATGTCAGGACTATTGATTGCAGCCAATCAAAATGAGGGAGGATTTCATGCCCATTTACGAATACCGGTGCAAGGCCTGTGACCATCGGTTCGAGACCCTGGTGTTCAGCTCTTCAGACCGAGTAGCCTGCCCGAGCTGCGGTACCGAGGAGCTCACCCGTATGTTTTCCGTATTTGCTTTCAACTCTGGTGGCGATAAGGGCCAGGCTGGGAGCAGGATGGGCAGCGGGGCGAGCGGTTGCAGCGGCTGTACGGCCACGAGTTGTAAAAATTGCCACTAGAAGGATCCTGCGGAGAGCCGGGAAGGTGAAGGAGCGAGGAAAACTGCGCATTGGCACGCGGGGGAGCGCTTTGGCCCTCTGGCAAGCGAAATGGGTGGGGTCCCGGTTACAGGCGGCCCACCGGAACCTGGCCGTTGAACTGGTGATCATCAAAACAAAGGGTGACAGGATACTGGATGTGCCGCTGGCACGGGTGGGAGGCAAGGGCCTTTTCGTCAAGGAGATCGAGGAAGCCCTGCTGGACAAACGCGTCGACCTGGCTGTACACAGCGTGAAAGACATGCCAGCCGAACTTCCTCCCGGCCTGCACCTGGCTGCCATGCCTCCACGCGACGATGCGCGGGATGTTCTGGTGAGCCGGGAGGGCGCTGGTCTTGCCCACCTGGCACACGGGGCTCGGGTGGGCACCAGCAGCCTGCGGCGCACCGCACAACTCTATCACCTGCGGCCTGATCTTCGCATCGAGGCCTTGAGAGGTAATCTGGATACGCGGCTTCGCAAGCTGGAGGATGAAGACCTCGATGCAATTGTACTGGCTGCGGCTGGACTCAGGCGGATGGGTATGGACCGGGTGATTACAGAATACCTCAGTCCAGAGCAGGTGCTGCCAGCGGGGGGACAGGGGGCGTTGGGCCTGGAGACAAGGACCGCGGATGAGTGCACCAATACAATGGTGGCACAAATTGGCCACCAACCCACGATGTCGACGGTGAGCGCGGAACGTGCCTTCCTCAAGCGACTGGGAGGCGGTTGTCAGGTGCCCATCGGGGCATACGCCCGGATGAATGGCGAAGAGTTGATTCTTACAGGAATGGTGGGAGAGCTCACAGGTCAGCATTTGATCCGCAAGCAGCTGCGCGGCGAAACCGCTTATGCAGAGGGTCTCGGAGAGCGCCTGGCAGAAGAAGTACTGGCAGGAGGTGGTGCGGAGATTCTTTCTGCTATCTATGCAAACAGCTGAGTCCTTCCCTCCCCTCTATCCTTATTTAAAGGATACTCAAAATTCACCCGGCCGTCGAAGACGAGTTTAATACACACTTGACAAAAGGGGTGCCATAGGTGGCGGTTGTAACGAGGTTTACCCCGTTGTTGCAGAACGTTGCCGAGGGGAGATGGGGCTCTTCCTTTGCTGGTACTTTGTTAATGTGTTCGGCTCTATCTGATTAAAGAATACTCCGTCAGTGCATTTGTGAATCGCAGAGTAAAAACGTTTACATCAAACCTCCGGCGTGAACTCACGGCCAATTTCGGTAGCCCTTTATGCAACAACGGGGTTTACATGGGCACCTTTCATAACCATACCCATTGTGTCACTTGTGGGTAAGAATCATGCCCTCGACGGAAGGGGTAGGGTGGGAGTGAATACGGCATATTAGCATAACAGCGTTTTCTGAATCATGAACAGGACCAGCGAGCGCATTATTCGGGACGTCGAAACAACGCCGGTTGACCGCTAGAAAGGGTATCTGGTAGTGGGCTTGAAATGCGGCAAGGTCTATCTGGTTGGGGCCGGCCCGGGCGATCCGGCCCTGATTACTGTAAAGGCGGTGGAATGTCTCAGCCGTGCGGAGGTTGTCATCTACGATTACCTGGCCAACGAGGGACTGCTGGAATGCGCTCCCCGTGAAGCAGAGCGGATCTATGTAGGCAAAAGGGCAGGGGCCCATGCCATGAGTCAGCAGGAGATCAACGCTCTCCTGGTGGACAAGGGGCGCACTTCGGTGGTTGTGCGACTCAAGGGGGGAGACCCTTTCATATTCGGTCGCGGTGGCGAGGAGGCCGAGGCACTTGCGGCGGCAGGTATCCATTTCCAACTGGTGCCGGGAGTAACATCAGCGATTGCCGCTCCCGCCTATGCTGGAATTCCACCGACTCACCGAGGGTTGAGTTCCTCGGTGGCCTTTGTGACCGGGCACGAAATGGAAGGCAAGGAGAGCTCTGCTATCCATTGGGATCAATTGGCTACCGGTGTGGGCACTCTTGTTTTCCTAATGGGGGTCAAGAATCTGGAGCATATTGCCAAGGAACTGGTAGCATCTGGCAGGGGAGCTGATACCCCGGTGGCGGTGATCCGTTGGGGTACGACTGCCGAGCAGTACACGGTGACGGGAACTCTGGGAGACATTGCCAGCGTTGCCGAAACAGCCGGGATCTTGCCACCTGCCGTCATTGTGGTGGGCGAAGTGGTCGGGCTGCGCCAGCACCTCAACTGGTTCGAGCAACGGCCGTTGTTCGGAAAAACAGTGGTGATTACTCGGGCCAGGGAACAGGCAAGCGAGTTTCGTCTCCTGCTCGAGGAGCAAGGTGCTCGGTGTCTGGAGTTTCCCACTATCCAGGTGATAGCGCCTTCAAGCTGGGCGGCGGTGGACAACTCCATCACCCATCTGCAAAGCTACCAGTGGGTACTTTTTACCAGTGTGAATGGCGTCCGTTTCTTTTTCCAGCGCCTGGAAGAGCAGGGACAGGATGTGCGTGCTCTCCGGGGCCTCAAGCTTGGTGCTATCGGACCCAAGACTGCAGCCAGTCTCAGGCAACGAGGTCTTCGCCTTGATCTTGTTCCCTCTGAGTATCGGGCGGAGGCAGTGATCGAGGAGCTGCTGGAGAGAGAGGAGATTCGTGGTCGAAGGTTTTTGCTCCCGAGAGCCGCCAGGGCCCGGGAGATCCTTCCGGAGAGATTACGGGAGATGGGCGCCCGGGTGGATGTGGTTTCCGCTTACGAGACTGTGCGTCCGCCGGGAAAAACCGAAGAGATTCGTCGCCGCTTCCAACAGGGTGCCATTGACTGCGTTACTTTCACGAGTTCATCCACGGTGGAGTACTTTGCCGCCATGCTGGCGGAGGAGCATTTGCCCTCGCTGGTGGGCAATGCCGCTGTTGCCTGCATCGGGCCTGTCACAGCCAAGACAGCATTCAGCTACGGCCTCAAGGTGAACATTATGCCGGAAGACTATACCATCGAGGCGCTGGCAGCCAGTATTGTGGAACACCTCGGAGGCAGGCAGTGTTGATGGGAAATCCGTATGATTCCTCCGCCCTTTCATTGCAGCATCACCCCGAAGGTCGACAACGCAACGGCAAGCGCAGTGGCGGCCCTCGGTGGCCCGCAAGGCGGGACCGCTTCGACAGTACCCCAGCATTAACCTTTGGCTGTCCCCAAGATCGTGGTACGTGAAAGGTGACAGTATTCGGGATTTTTCCTGTGAATGTGTTTGTATTCCGGGTTTCGATGGTGCAATTGATCAGCTGAGGCCTGGAGCAGAGCTGCAAGGTGGTTTCTACCGTGGCAACCGGGTTCATTGACTACGCCCGTGGGCTCAACCCTGCCCAGCACCAGGCGGTCACCGCCGGTGACGGGCCGGCACTGGTTG
>JBKHJD010000002.1:0-29031 GCA_046538315.1 Syntrophobacteria bacterium | reverse complement strand
GGGACTTCAGCTTCGCAGCCAATCTGGCTGAGGGCTACCTTGAGCACGCCACCTGGAATGATATGGTGGCCCAGTTCGGTGTGGACATCTGGATGACCACGCTGGCCATTTATCGGGGAATTCCCATCTGCCAGTCTTTTGTGGGGCAGGCGAAAGTCCACCGGCACAATGGGGTTATCGTGCCCGCAAATGCAGTGTTTTCTCAGATTGTGGGCACCATGTTCGAGCTGATGATATACTTCGAGGATTTCTGGAGCAGGGTAAAATGGAGTAAACCGACTGCAATCTATGGTTTCGGCATGGGCGAGGTGGAGTCTCCAGCTCCCGTTGAGATCTCCGGATCAGAGCTCCATGACAGTTTTGTGGACAGTTTTGCGCAGTATGAGCATCTGTGGGAAACTATTTTGGAAAACAACATCTACAATAAACTGGGCGAGATCAGGGAACTGCCCATGTCTCAGTTCAGTTTTCCTTCGGAACTCTGGGCCCGAATACTTTTCAGTTACACCGTGGCCTACAACAACACGGCGGTAGACCGCCAGGAGTTGCTGCGTTCCCTTGTACCGCTTTTTCTTGGCAAGACTCTATCTTTTATCAAGAAAACCGAGAGAATGTCCATACAACAGGCTGAAGAGTACATTGAGAATGAGTGCATGATTTTTGAGGAAACCAAGCCCTATTTGCTGAACAAATGGAAGGGAGCCGAATAGAGCCTGTTCGGCGACGAGCACGGCAAGAGTCGTTTCAGTTTGGAGGCGAGGATCATGGCGAAAATATTGGTTGTGGACGACGAAGAGCACATCCGCCTGCTCTACTCGGAGGAGCTCAAGGAAGAGGGCTACGATGTTATAACCGCGGAGGGCGGGTACCGACTGGTGGAGCGAATCGAGAAAGAAAAGCCTGATCTGGTGGTTCTGGACATTAAAATGGTTGACTATGATGGACTGGATTTACTACAGGACATTCGCAATAAATTCTATGACTTGCCTGTCATTCTTTCCACTGCCTATGATACCTTCAAGGAAGATATGAAATCCATCGCCGCCGATTTCTATGTGGTGAAGTCTTTCGATCTCACCGAGCTGAAGAAAAAGATTAACATGGCCCTGGAAGCACGGTCATCTGCCTAGCAGTGATTCGAGTCCCAAATACGGTAACGTATATAATACCCAGAGAGGCTTCCTGTTTGTTGAACCAAAGTTCCACGCGTTTCCCCTGCCGGACCACTTGCTCAGCCAATCAAAATGAACTTCGAGTACCTGGGGTCCAGATCCGTTATTGATACTCGTTCATACTCCCGCTGAAATTCCTGCCAGATAAAGGACAGGGTTTCCATGAGGATTGCTGATGCTTCAGCGTCAGCATGAGAGACATGGGAAACGAAATCAGCAACAAAGGTCTCTCGCCACCCGGCAATCTCATATGGGGGGTGGGGGGTGCTCCCTCTCAGCTTGCTAAAGAACTCTTTTGCCCGAGGGAGGGAAAGCGGACAAAAGCAGGCTTCGAGATTCAGCAGTTTTCGGGCCCAAAAGGTAAAAAGGAGCAGGCGAAAGGTAGGCTCGGGCAGGCTGGTTACCGGTGGATCAGAGGGATAACGCTCTGCCAACCGCTCCAGCAGACTGTCGACGACCATGAGGCGACGGAGCACCTTAACACATTCACCCAGATCGGCGAGCCTTTCGAAATCTCGGTATTGTTTGCCCTGTTGCACTGCCAGGTAAAACCGCGGCCTATCGGTGAGCAAACCTGCAAGCGTCCCGCCCCACTGATCGCCCCAGAAGTCAAGTTCCAATCCAGAGCGATGAAACCAGCTTTGCCTGAGCCAGCGTAGTGCTTCACGCCTCAGATTCAGAACAAGGCCAAATCCCACGCGGAATAGGGAAACGAGAGGACGGTGTTTGAGAACCTGTTCAGCTGCTGAGGTGTCATGGCCGCAGACTCTTTCAAGAGCCAGGTTTATATAGCCTGCGGCCTTGCGACATATCCCTATCAACACGTCAGGCTCATGCACCGGCAGAGCATCAGCGGACAGAAGCTGATTACAGAGTCCTGCAAACTCCAGACGGATCCTGTCTGAAGAAAGAGAGTCGGAAATCCTTGCCGTGACTTCCACGAGCATGTTCTCGCTACCGGCGTGGTCCAGAGGTGAAAAGGGGATCAGGGCACGGTGATCTTGCGGCGCGAAGACGCCGGGCAGCGCCGGCGCCTTTTCATTGCGGAGGGACTCTGGATCCAGTGGGGCGTAAAGGGAGACGGCTTCGTGGAACGGAGAAAAGCCGTGTTCGGCAAGGCGGACATTTCTCAAACGATACATGTTTTCTTCAATCTCCGAAGGAATAACACAGGCACAATCGAGAAGGAAACGCTGATAGCGGCTGATGTCCTGGTGCGCCATTTCTCGCAGGATCTTCTCAATCATGTCCCGGTGTTCTGGATGGACGGCTCTGATGTACCAGACACCGTCGAGAGTAAAGAAGTCGTCGGGAAGGTCGGGGGGCTCTTCTTCATCCTGAACCACAAGCTCGATGCTTTTAGAGAAGTAGTAATGCGCAAGCCACTGGTCCTCTTCCCACAACCATTGGACCAGCCGGACGTTATCGGCCTGCTGGAGACGTTGGAGCCACTGTGAGGTCTGCTCGGGGTCGAGCCGATCCTTTCTCCATATCTCTAGATCCACCAGGTACTGCCACTGGGCGGCAGATGCCATTCTCAGGACGGCAACAGCGTCGTCGTCACCAATTTTCTTTATCAGCCAGTAGAAATCTGCGGAAGGCAATGCCTGAACGATCGCTTTAGGGCGGTTGTGTTCAAGAATCCTGTTCAGCAATTCTCTCCCGGATAGGGTAAAAATCTGGGTCTGCACGTTTCTGAGCTCGATGAGCTCAGGCTTTCCTGCCTCGCCATCAATGGTTTTTTTCTGGGTTTCTATGGAGCAGACCAGATGATGTTTTCCGTCTCGTCGCGAAAAATAAGACTCGGTAGACCATTATCGTTAAATTCAATAACAGCTCTTGCCTTTTGTCCCTTTAGCTCCAGAAGAGGTTGTGACTCTGCCAATTTGAGACTTGCGCGTGGAGTATGGTCCTGATCATAGAGAGTGAATTCAGGAGAATTAAGAGATGTAAAAAGTGAAACGCGTTCCCTGCCAGTGTCATCAACGAGACTGAACTGCTGTGTTTGTATTTTCTGGACCTTGATGTTAAACACCCGCGCTTCGTATTCCAGTTGTTTGAAACGAGTTTCAACGTAAGCTACTGCGGCAATAATGGCGAGAGGCAGGACCCAGGTCCTCGTTGCCAGGGTCAGATAATCATAGAATATACCGAGCAAGGCCATGAAAAGAACGAAACCCAAAAGTTTGTGCCGTTGTACTTTATGTTTATGGCTCATTTGCCCTCCTCCCTCTCACCTTTGTTCCCTGAGAGACGAATAATGCGCACTCTGGGTCCTCTATGTCTCCGCCGTTCCTTTGCTGGTTGCGAGCAGACTAGTGTCTGGCATTTGCCAACAAAAAGCCGCCCAACATGCCGAAAAACCCGTTGGGTATCCAGGCGGCCAGGTAGGGCTGCACGTTGCCGGCGTAGCCGAGAGAGAGCACCAGTTGAAAGACGAGGAGATAGACAAACGCGATCGCCACGCTCATCGCAACGCCGATGGCAATTCCGGCTCGTTTGCCCTGGTAGAGAGCGACGCCAATACCCAAAAGTGCCATGATAACCGAGGTAAACGGGAAGGCGATCTTGGCGTGGAAATACATCCGGTAACGAGTAGCGTTATACCCCTGGCTGTTGATTTTTGCCACATAGCGGCCGAGTTCGGCGAGGGTCATCTCTTCCGGGGTCTTTTCAAGATGCTGAAAATTCTCAGGATGCTCTTCTAATACAAGCCGGCGCTTTTGAAAAGGATCCATAGTAAAGCTGCCATCCGCGGTTCGCTGTAGAAAGAGACCGTCGGTAAAAACCCACGCCTTGCCGTTCCACTGTGCCTTTCTGGCGTCCAAACGCTGTGCCAGGCGGAAACCGCGGTCGAAAAAATAGATGGTAACTCCTTCCAACATCTGGCGCTCCGGGTGGAACACCCGGATGTTGTAGAGGACTTGACCGCTCTTGTACCAGAGTTTTTCCTGGGTAAAGGTCCCTTGCGCCGCACGATGGCGCACCTTCATATTCCAGATCGTGTTTGCCTGAGAGGTCGAAAGGGGTACGACATATTCAGAGACGCCAAAGTCCGCCAAACTGAGCACAAGAGAGGCCACCACTATGGGTCCGCAATAGAGAAAAGGACTCACACCGCTTGCCTTGAGAGCCATGAGTTCATTGTTGCGAGCCATGAGGCCGAGGGTAATAAGCGTACCCATAAGGATAGCCATGGGGATGCCCTGGTGGAGGATGAAAGGGATTTTCAACAGGAAATATTCCGCTGCCAGGGATAGGGGAAGGCTGGCCTTCAAAAAATTGTCGACCCGTTCGAAGAAGTCGACAACAAGGTAGATAGCCATAAACGCCCCCAGGCAAATGGCAGTTATTTTGGCAAATTCCCAACTGACATAGCGACTGATGACCCGCATAGCTACCTGTCCGCCGTCCGGTTTTTCAGGACTGTGGCCTCTTTGATCTGAAGGGGTGCGGGAGCTGGTGCCACATTTTAGTGTAGCGAAAGCCCGGAGGTTTGTAAATGGTATTGTCCAGTGGCGCACGGGAGGCTAAAATTGCTTGACAGCAGATGAGACCTTGTGCTATGTCTAGGCCCCGGTTGATAACTAACCAAGATTTCTAACTAAGTTCACATGGAAGCCATGCAAGACGATTCGGCGGATCAGAGATCCAAAGAAAAGGAGATAGAGCAGCCAGGCTCAGAGGATTTTGATTTCCAGTTGGACGACATCGACGAGGAAATCATTGACCTGGTTGATATTGTCGATGAAGACAGTTTGGTCTCGGATGAGAGAGCGCTGGAATCCTCCGAAAGTCCAGACGAAGACGAGGTATTTTCCCTGGAAGATTTTGGTGTAGAAGAGCAACCGGGTGATGAAGCGCCGGGGACTGTCGAAGCCGTGGGTGAAGATGGGCAATTTGCAGCAGAGTCCCTGGACGCCACCGAAGGTGAAATAGAAGCCATGCTGGCCGAGGAAGAGCCCGCAGCCGATACAATGGCTGCGGAGGACGCAGGTGGCGAAGTAGATAGAGAGACCGACGAAGCCCTGGCTCAGCTTTTCTCTTCCAATGAGATGGATGTCTCCGAGTTCCTGGAGGAATCGGCCCATGCCGGTGAAGCTGCTGAAGAGGGACCGGTTGCCGAGGCTCCCCCGGTAGAGGAGGAGGAGTTTTCCGAGGATCTTTTGGCGGATCTGGAGGCCGAGGCTGATGGAGCGGAAGGCCGAACTTTCGAGGAGACTCCTGTGCCCGGGCTTGAAGGTGCGGGGGATGTCACTGCCAGCCTAGAGGTGGAAGATCAGGCGGACGCAGCCAGGACGGGTCCATCCGAGGCACTGGGCCCGGCTGCTACGGAAGAGCTGGCCGCTCTTGTCAGTGCTGAGGTGGAGGCGGTGGTAATCCGTCTGGTGGAAGAAAGGTTGCCAGCTATTGCCGAGCGGGTTATTTTGCAAGAAATCGAAAAGATCAAGGCTTCTATGGAACAGGAGCAATGAGTGCAGCACGCAGTTGCTGGCGTGTTATGAATGGGGGTTATGGGTATAATCCCCATTTTCTTTTCTACGAGAATGGCTGATTCACTCAGATAAGCGGAGCGATAAGCACTCTAATTCCTTGAAGGAATGACAAGATGAAAAACCCAGTGCTTCCCAAGGCCTACGAGCCTGTGAACGTTGAAGCAAAATGGTATCGCTTCTGGGAGGACCAGGGATTTTTCCGGGCCGACGAGAATAGCCCAGCACCCGCCTTTTCCATCGTCATTCCTCCCCCCAACGTCACTGGCGATTTGCACATGGGCCACGCCCTCAACAATACCCTCCAGGACATCCTCTGTCGACGCAAGAGGATGCAAGGATATAACGTTTTGTGGATGCCAGGGACCGATCATGCAGGCATCGCCACGCAGAATGTGGTAGAGCGAGAGCTGGCAGGCGAAGGTCTGGATAGATACCGACTGGGGAGGAAAAAATTTCTCGCCCGGGTCTGGGAATGGCGCCGGTTGTATGGCGGTAAGATCATCAATCAGTTGAAGCGACTCGGCACCAGTTGTGACTGGAGCAGGGAGCGCTTTACTATGGACGAGGGGCTTTCCGAAGCGGTGCGGCACGTGTTCGTCTCTCTCTACAGGGAGGGTCTCATCTATCGAGGGCACCGCATCATCAACTGGTGTCCGCGCTGCATCACCGCCCTGGCCAATCTCGAGGTGGAGACCGAAGAGCGGGCTGGCCACCTTTACTACATCCGCTATCCCCTGGTGGATGGAGGGGATGGCCTCGTGGTGGCCACAACCCGGCCGGAGACCATGTTGGGAGACACTGCCGTGGCGGTCCACCCTGACGATGAGCGCTATCGACATTTTTTGGGCAAAAAAGTGATGCTGCCGCTGCTCAACCGAGGGCTGCCTGTGATCGGCGACGACTACGTTGACCGGGAGTTCGGTACCGGCGCCCTCAAGATAACACCGGCCCACGATGCCAACGATTTTGAAATCGGGCAGGGGCACGGCTTGCGTGTGCTCAGGGTAATCGATGATCAAGGGGTAATGAACCAGGAGGCCGGCCCGTATGCCGGATTGGATCGTTATAGCTGCCGAGAGAAGGTAATCGCGGATCTCAAGGACCAGGGTTTGCTGCTCCGGGTTGAAGATTACCAGCATCGGGTGGGCCACTGTTACCGCTGCAAGACTGTCATCGAGCCGGTACTCTCGGAGCAGTGGTTTGTAGCGGTGAAACCGCTGGCCAGAGCGGCGATGACAGCAGTGCGCGACGGGCGTACCCGGATTATTCCGCAGATGTGGGAGAAGAACTACTTTGACTGGCTTGAAAATATCGAAGACTGGTGCATATCCCGACAAATCTGGTGGGGACACCGCATCCCTGCATGGTACTGCCAGGATTGCGACGAAATAATTGTTGCCTTGCAGGAGCCGGAGCAATGCACCCGGTGCAGCGGTAGTCGCCTTGTTCAGGACAGCGATGTACTGGATACCTGGTTCAGTTCGGCACTCTGGCCTTTCTCCACCATGGGATGGCCCAGGAGGACCCGGGAGCTGGAGCTCTTCTACCCGACCTCTGCCCTGGTGACCGGCTTTGATATTCTGTTTTTCTGGGTAGCGCGGATGATGATGATGGGTCTGCACTTTATGAACGAGGTGCCCTTTCGAGACGTCTATGTTCACGCCCTGGTGCGGGACGTGGAAGGCCAGAAGATGAGCAAGTCCAAAGGAAACGTCATTGATCCCCTGACGATTATGGATGAATACGGCACCGACGCGTTTCGCTTCACCCTGGCCGCTTTCGCGGCCCAGGGCAGAGACGTCCGCCTGTCCGAAGAGCGAATTGAAGGCTACCGGCACTTCGTCAACAAGCTATGGAATGCCAGCCGGTTTACTTTGTTGAATCTGAAAGGGGCGGTCCTGAACCAGCCTTTGCCGAACTCGCAACAGTTGGCGGACCGGTGGGTACTGAGCCGACTGCATGAGGTTGTCCGGCAGGTCAACGAAGCCCTGGATTACTATCACTTCAATGATGCCGCCAGTGCACTCTACCAGTTCACCTGGCACGAGTTCTGCGACTGGTACCTCGAGCTCATCAAGCCTGTTCTCTATGGCGACAACGAAGAGCAACGCAAAGTGACCCAGGTGATTCTGGCGGAAGCTCTCTCCGCCATTCTTCGGATGCTCCATCCGATCATGCCTTTTGTCACCGAGGAGCTCTGGCATCAGCTTCCCGGTGGTGATGGAAGCATCATGGTTGCCCGTTTTCCCGAGGCAGACTCCTATCCGGTGGATCGTCAGGCAGAAGAGGAAATGGCTTTGATCATGGAAGTGATCACCACCATTCGTAACATTCGCGGAGAGATGAATATCGGTCCTGCGGTCTGGGTAGATGCCGTCGCTTTCGGGCCGGAGGCTTGTGGGCGTCAGCTGGAGGCTTACAGCAACTACGTCAGGGACCTTGCCAGGCTCTCCAGACTTGAGGTGCGACGAAGCGGGGAACGGCCGCGAATGGCAGCCTCGGCAGTGGTGGGAGAGCTGGAGATCTTCGTACCCCTGGAAGGTATCTTCGACTTCCGGGAGGAAAGTAGACGTTTGCAGAAAGAAATCAGCAAAGTGCAGCCTGAACTGGCCAGGAGCCAGAGGAAACTGGCAAACCATGAATTTCTTGCCCGGGCCCCCGCTGAGATTATCGCAAAAGAACAACGCAAATCCGAGAGGCTGAGTGCCAAACTGGAGAAACTCCAGGCGCGGCTCGGACGATTCATGAAGGTCAGTACCGGGGAATAGGCCTTGATACCCTTTGAAGTGGAATCCCTCGTGCGCAGAGCACTGGCCGAGGACATCGGCAGTGGTGACATTACTACCGCGTGTATCATAGATAACGGTGCTCTGGGCAAAGGACGCATCGTTGCCAGGGAGCCCATGATCATCTCCGGTACCCTCGCGGCCAGGCAGATTTTCTGGACAGTCGACACCAGGCTGGAAGTGAAGCTTCCCTTGAAAGACGCCAGCCGGGCACTGTCTGGAGACATCGTTGTGGAGGTGTCAGGTGATCTGGCAGCACTGCTGATGGCCGAGCGTACGGCGCTGAACTTTCTTCAGCGACTCTGCGGCATCGCCACAATCACCCGCGCTTTCGTGGATAAGGTCGAGGGGAGTTCCGCAGTTATTCTGGATACTCGCAAGACCACACCAGGATGGCGTTTTTTGGAGAAGGCAGCAGTACGAGCCGGCGGCGGGCGCAACCACCGTTTCGGCCTCTATGACGGGATCCTCATCAAAGACAACCACATTGCGGCGGCGGGCGGCATTGCCCAGGCCATGGCAGCGGCGCAGGCAAGGCTCCCCCATACCCTGAAAGTGGAGATTGAAGTGGAAACCCTGGACCAACTAGACGAAGCCGTCGCTGCCGGGGCCGATATCGTCTTGTTGGACAACATGGATACAGAAACCATGGCAGAGGCGGTGCGGCGGACCGGGGGGCAGGTTTTCCTGGAAGCCTCGGGTGGAATCACATTGGACAATATCGGGGAGGTGGCCGCCACGGGGGTCGATTTTATTTCAGTGGGAACCCTCACCCATTCGGCGCGAGCGGTGGATATGAGTATGGAGATCGAGGCGGCGTAACCGTGCGTTTTTCGGCGCTGGTTGTCCGGTGCGAAACTGCTCTGGCAAGCCGACGAGTTAGTTTACAACCACAGAGAACAGTGGATCTGATCCAGCACTGCACACCTTGTCATTGGGATAAAAGGGCAGCGGCTAGGCCTTGCGCTCCCCCAGTTCTTTAGATCTGCGGGCGGCCGCAGCAACGGCATCCATGAGAACCCCCCGCAGTCCTCCCCTTTCCAACACAGCCATGGCATGGATGGTTGTGCCCGCCGGTGAGGTGATCTGGTCTCTCAGCGCGGCAGGGTGCGCGTCAGTGTCGGCCAGGAGCTTTGCCGCACCAAGGGCGGTCTGGACGGCCAACTCGCGGGCCATGGGGCGGGACAATCCCAGGAGTACCCCGGCATCGATAAGCGTCTCCACGATGAGGAGAATGTAGGCTGGACCGCTTCCACTCAAGGCAGTGACCGCGTCCATCTGTGCTTCGCTCACTTCCACGACCCGGCCGACAGCCTCAAAGAGCGTCCGGGCAATGCCCCGGTGTTCGGCGGTGACATGAGGGCCGGCTGCTATGGCAGATGCGCTGGCCAGGATCAGGGCAGGCGTGTTGGGCATCACGCGGATCATCGGTACCGGTTTGTCCAGTTGCTGGTGGAGACGGGAAAGAGGGACTCCAGCAGCGATGGAAATGAGGAGGGGCAGGTGCTCGAGGTGGACCTTGATCTCTTCTAACACCCCGTCCACCTGCTGGGGTTTTACGGCCAGGACAATGACCTCACTTTCCCTGGCAAGCTCGCTGTTATCCGGTAGGGACAGCACTCCGTATGAGGTCTGAAGGTACTGGAGCCGATCCTGGTTTATATCACTGACCAGGATCTGCCAGGCATCGAGACAGCCTGAGCCCAGAAGACCCCTGATCAGGGCCTCGCCCATATTCCCTCCGCCTATAAAGCCCAATTTCCTTGAAGTAAGCATGAAACGTATTCCTCTTGTGCGCTTGTTACTCCTTTATTTGTCTTTCTCGGCATAGCATGAGATTCGGTACTGAGGGCAGCTCTTGCATGCGCCTCCGGGCATTTCGGGGTAAAGAGCCGAAGGGAATCAAACAGAGATAGCTGTGTGTTTCGGAATTCATGCACCATATTCAAGGTAAAAGGTTTTTCATAGGCTTGTGTATCGGGTCGCCCTTGGAATAACAAAAGCGGAAAAATGGGTACGAAAAGAAAAACAATTTTATATACAACTAATGGGTTTATTTCCTCTTTACCCGACATTCCAACTTCCAGTATTCCAGGATGCTACCGCAATCTTGCAGGACAGCCCGAAGCGGAGGTACGTTTGGACTTCCGGGTACTGGCCTGGTCCGCAAAAGGAAGCTGGCGTCTTCTTCTAAGGTGAGCAAAAAGCACGATTATTATCAGGGAAGGTTTGGAAAATGTCAATGCACCCGGGGAACGGGAAACTTCGCACCTTTATCTTCTTGAAAATAAGGGAATTATTCTTGACAGTCCTCGCAAATCAAGGTAATCTCGCCTTCGCTATCCCGGAAGGCAGGAGAGTCTAGATGTTTATCTTGGGCAATCTGGTCTCAGCACTTGCGAATGTTATCGGACTTGTTCTGAATCTTTATTTGTGGATCATCATTATCAGAGCAGTCATTTCTTGGGTGAGCCCGGATCCTTACAATCCCATCGTGCGCTTTCTTTACAATATCACCGATCCTGTTCTTCTGGCAATCAGACGACGGTTGCCCCTCTATTTTGGCGGCATCGATTTCTCTCCCATCATTGTGATCCTGGCCATAATTTTCTTGCAGAGATTCCTCGTCGCTTCGCTTCACGATCTGGCCAGGTCCCTTGTCCATTGATATCAATGACTGCAAACCACGTCCTGTGGGCGTGCTCAAGGAAAAGCGGCTTTGCCTGAAGCGATTGGATTGGATATGGATGTGGGATGTGCGATGTGCCATGGAGAAGACCCTTGTCCGGAAGTGAAGTTTTCATCTCATATCCCATAGCCCACATCTCCCATCACTGCATAATGCGGGCTTGAGATGGGCGGGCGCCCCGGCGTGGGTGGTTTACTGTCTAAACCAATGTCCGTAGGCTCATAAACCGGAACAGGAGATACACATGGAACTGAGCCCTCTGGGAATCCAGCAGAAACAGTTTCGCATCCGGTTCTTCCGGGGCCTGGATGCAAAGGAGGTCGACTCATTCCTGCACAAAGTCGCCGAGCACATGAGTGCACTGCTGAAGAAAATTGACAAATTGGAGCAGGAGTTGGCTGAAAGGAATGGACAACTCAGCGAATACCGCGAGCGGGAACAGACCCTGAAAAACGCCCTAATCAGTGCACAAAAGGCAGTGGAGCAGATGAAGGCAAACGCGGAAAAAGAGGCCAAGCTAGCGGTCTCGGAAGCCGAACTCAAGGCGGAGCGCATTTTGAACAATGCCCACAACCGCCTGGCGCAGATTCACGAAGACATAGCCGAGCTGAAGAGACAACGAACGCAATTCGAACTGAAGCTCCGCGGCACGATCGAGACCTACCAGAAGATGCTCGACATGCAGAAAGAAGAGGAATCCGAGGTGGCCGACCTCGAGAGCAAGCTGCGGTTTTTCAACAAACCCTAGTGCATACGAGCGGATGGTGACCATTTTCACCGAAACATTGGTTCGCCCTGAGATTACGCCTGATGGAAGTATTGCGAACGATCGCTGCAATGACCGGGTGGCGGGAGGATCGCCGGCGTGAAGGCCAGACCGTGGGCTTTGTGCCCACGATGGGTTACCTGCATCGGGGTCATCTTGCGCTGATGGAAGAGGCCTTGCGCCGGGCCCAGCAGGTAGTGGTCAGTATATTTGTCAATCCGACCCAGTTCAGCGCCGGCGAGGATCTGGAGCAGTATCCCCGGGACCTGGAGCGGGATCTGAAACTGTGCCAGGAACTGGGGATTCACGCTGTCTTTGCACCAGAGGTCGAGGAGATATACCCGCCGGGCTTCCAGACCCGGGTGGTGGTGGAGCACCTGAGCCAGAACCTTTGTGGACGGTACCGCCCCAATTTCTTCCCGGGGGTGGCCACGGTGGTAGCCAAGCTGCTGTACGTGGTCCGTCCCCATCTGGCGGTTTTCGGGGAAAAGGACTTTCAACAGCTGGCGGTGGTGCGGCGACTCACTCGGGACCTGAACCTGGGGGTGGAGATCATCGGTCATCCCATCGTCCGCGAGGCCGATGGTCTGGCGATGAGCAGCAGGAACAAGTATCTGTCAACAGAGGAACGTCGTTCAGCCCTCTGCCTGTCACAATCTCTCCTAACCGCCAGGAAGATGGTGGCCGAGGGCGAGCGACGCGTGGGTGTTATCATCGACCGGGTCAAGGCCGTGATCGAGTCGGAGCCCCATACGCGGATACAGTACGTTCAGGTGGTGGATGAGGAAAACATCACCGACCTCGAAAAGGTGAGCCCTGGCGCGGTCATGGCTGTGGCTGTTTTTGTTGGCCGGGCCAGGCTCATCGACAACATGCGGCTTTGGCCGGAAGTGGACTGAGGTTGACTCACACCCTTGAGGGAGAGCATGGGTGCCTATGTGAGTGAAAGCGCTGAAGGGGTGGTCCTCAGGGTACATGTTCAGACGCGCGCCTCCCGGGATGAGGTCGTGGGCCCCCACGGCGACGACCTCAAAATTCGCATCACGGCGGCCCCGGTGGAGGGCGCCGCCAACAAGCACCTGGTCAGATTTCTGGCCATAAGGCTCGGCGTTGCCCGCAGTGAGGTGATCATTGAGTCAGGCGGCAGATCCCGTGCCAAGTGTGTTGCCATCGCGGGAATGACCGTGGCCGAAGTGCAGGACCGCCTCAGTTGAGGAAGACCTGCCGGTAGTCACGTATCGATTCCATGACCTCTCCGGCGCCACGGGCCACTGTAGTAAGAGGATCCCCTTCCACCTGGACCCTGAGCAGCAAGATATCGCTGAGCAGGACGTCCAATCCTTTGAGCAGGGCGCCACCCCCTGCCAACCAGACGCCGTTGTCAGAAATGTCGGTTGCCAGTTCAGGCGGCGTCTTTTCGAATGCCCGCTTCACACTTTCAACGATGACATTAACCGGCTCTTTCAGGGCCTGTCTAATCTCCTGATCGTTCACCTTGAAGGCTCTGGGTACGCCTGTGAGAATTTCCTTGCCAGCCGTCTCGATGGTCATCGGCTCGGGTAACGGGCAAGCGGAGCCGATTTCCATCTTGATTCTTTCCGCCTCGTTTTCTCCAACGGCGATCTGATAATGCTGCTGGATGTAGCGCATGATGGCCTCATTGGCCTCATCGCCTGCTACACGGACTGATTCTGCGTAGGCTACAGCAGAGAGCGAGATTACTGCCACCTCCGTGGTACCGCCGCCTATATCCACCACCATATGCCCCATGGGCTTGTTGATGGGCAGGCCAGCGCCAATAGCGGCCGCCATCGGTTCCTCGATCAGGTGCACCTGCCGGGCGCCGGCTTGCTCTGCAGATTCAATGACGGCTCTTTTCTCCACCTGGGTAATGCCGGTGGGCACTGCGACAATGAGCCGCGGCCGGAAGAGACGGGTGCGCCTGTGCACCTTGTTGAGAAAATATTTGATCATTACCCTGGTCACTTCGAAATCAGCGATGACGCCATCTTTCATGGGCCTGACTGCGACGATTTTTTGAGGAGTGCGGCCGAGATACTCCTTGGCTTCACTTCCCACTGCAATGACGCGGCCGCTGTTGCGGTTGAGAGCCACTACTGAGGGTTCGTTGAGCACGACGCCCTCCCCCTTCAAGTAGATGAGGGTGTTGGCCGTGCCCAAATCCATGGCCAGATCCTTGTAAAAAAAGCCGGTGAGTCGATTCAAAAAACTCATAGCAAGTTAACAGGAGGCGCCATCTCCTGCGGCGACCTGGATGCCGAACTGATGAGCGCCTGATATGCCACGGTCCAGAGTTCGTGCGCGCTTGTCGCATCATGAGGATAGAGGGCGAAAGCAAAACGGACCTGAAGCCGGGGCGCCCCGGCCATATGATCCAGTACTTCGCCCTGGACGGCAGCGGTCATGGCAGCGAGCTGCGCCCTGATGTCTGCCGGAGTTTCGTGCTCAAAAAGAACGGTGAAACACCAGGTATCCACAGAACCCAAAAGCTGTTTCCCTGTCAAGCGCTGCCGTAGTGCAGTAGCGACACGCTGGCGCAAGGGTGCGAGGTCTGGCAAGGCCACCTTGGTGCCCAGAAGCTCGAGGCCCTCAATGGCGATAATGCCCAGGCCTAGATTAGCAACGGCGTCCTTACAGCGTTCCAGTCTCTTGTTGAGAACCCGGTGAAAACTTTCAGTATTGCACACCTCGGTGACAGGGTCCAGATTGCGAACGAGGGCGAGTTCCCGTCTGAGCATAAAATTCTGGAGAACGAGGGTGGCACGCCTGACGATAGCAGTGATCGCACCTATCTCTTCCCTGCTCCAGTGGGCTTCGTCTCGGCAGATAAAGGCAATAACGCCCCCTAATTCCTGGGGTTTCCAGGCAAGGGGAACGACGATGAGAGCACCCATCTTGCCAATGCCGTCTGTGGGTCCAAAGAGATAGGGGTTCCGGGTGCGGGAGCGAACCTTGGGAATAACAAGGGGCTTGAGGTTCCGTATAATCCAGCCAATGATTCCCTGGTCGGCAGGAAGGGCATGTTTCAGCAATGATGAGGGCACCTTGCCCGAAGTGGCAACGACTTGCAAGTACATACCTTCCTTAACGGGGACAGCCACCAGCCCGCCGTCGGCTCGGATATACGGGCAGGCGCAGTCCAGCAGGCGCGTAAGATAGGGGACTGGATCGTCGGCATCAGCTGGCTGGGCGTCGGCGCGCTGCCACAGGGTCAGAAGCTGGCCGAGTTGTCGATGACGATGCTCCGCCTGTCCCGCACGCAGGGCGTTACCGATAACAGTGGCGAAGCCGGAGATGAGCTTCTGATCCTTGCTGGTAAAGACGTATTGACGTTTGCTGTCCACGCAGAGTACACCCTTTCCCTTTTCCAGAGGCACTGCCAGGAAGGATTTGATATTTTCTTCGCCTTCATAGTAAGGAATCGTCCTGGTGTCGCGGTCAAAGTGATCGACGGTAACCGGGTGGTTGTTTTTCACCACCCAGCCAACCAGACCTCCTTCCTCGGGTGAGAACCTCGCGTGGGTGATCATCTGCTTGCTGAGGCTGTGATATGTTCTTAAGCTGAGCTGTTTGCTGCGCTCATCCCAGGTAAAGAGAGCCGCAGTAAAAGCATCCAGACAGTTGCTCAACAGAACCGTGATGTCATTGAGTTCGCGATCGACAGACATCTTGAGCCGCAGGGGGCAGATGGGGTGCTATGAGAAAAGCCCGCATTGTAGCCATGGTAGCCATGTTTGTATACACCATTCGCTGGCAAGGGAAACGACAATTACTAATCATTCTCGTATGTTATCACATCCCCTGCCAAAGTTCCGTCCATGAATAGCTTATTTCCGGATTCCTGTCAACCTTTAATGGTCACAGAGGTTCCCCGTTTTCACCTGCTGTCATGTACAACCATTGCTTTGTCTTGGAGGGCACCCCAAGCGGTGCGCACTTGAGCCCTCCTTGTCAAACACCACTAAATGAGATAAGGGAATATGTAAAGGGGAGATGAATATGGCCAAGATTCGTCTGATGCCGGAGGACCTGGCCAATAAGATCGCCGCAGGCGAGGTGGTGGAGAGACCTGCCTCGGTAGTCAAAGAACTGGTGGAGAATGCCATTGACGGGGATGGCCGGGCTATCAGCGTGGATGTTCAGGGCTCGCTGTGTCGCGGCATCCGGGTAGCAGACAACGGCAGCGGCATGGAAGAGGATGACGTCCTGCTGGCACTGGAGCGTCATGCAACGAGCAAGATTAGCGGGGAACAAGACCTTCGCGCCATCCATACCCTCGGTTTTCGTGGTGAAGCCCTGCCCAGTTTGGCGGCGGTCTCCAGATTCGAGGTCAGAAGCAGAACCAGGGAGTCAAGTGCGGGTACGTGTGTACGGGTCGCCGGTGGTGTGGTCAAAGAGGTGGGCGCATGCGGTTGCGCGCCCGGAACGCAGGTGTGGGTCCGTGACCTGTTTTTCAACCAGCCGGCGCGGCGGAAGTTTCTCAGAACAGAGCGGACTGAATTCGGGCGCGTGGTGGATACACTTATCCGGCTGGCCCTGGGCAGACCAGATATTCATTTCTCACTGCGTCACAGAAACCGCCTGGTTCATGACTGGCCCGGGGCTGAAAATCTCAAGCAGCGGCTGGCGCAGGTCTTTCCCACAGGGCTGACACAGTCTTGGGTGCCGTTTTCGTGCCAGCGGGGTGCACTGAGCATACGAGGATATCTGAGCCCCCCGGAACTGCACCGTTCCCATCGCCGTTTGCTTTTTATGTACGTGAACGGCAGGCCGATCCAAGACCGTCTTCTGAGTACCGCACTGGTGGAGGCATACCGGAGTCTGATCCCCAAGGGAGGATTTCCTCTTGGGGTGCTTTTTGTGGAACTGCCTGCAGAGCAGGTGGATGTGAACGTCCATCCAACCAAGACCGAAGTGCGCATCCGAGACATCAAAAGCCTGTGCGATGCAGTGACGAGTGCAGGGCGGACTGCCCTGAGCAAAATGGAGAAGCAACGCTGGAGCCGGCCGCTGGCCGGAAGCAAAGAACTCACCCATACGAAAGAGCCGCCTCAGGCTCCACTTGAATATGGCTGGAAGCAAAGGCAGGTTGTGGAGTCGCAACTCCCAGATTACCGGACGGTTGCCGATACCTGCCGGGATGCAACCGCAAGCAGCCAGGCCCCTCAAGTGGGTGAGCTTTTCGGGGAACTGACCATCATAGGCCAACTCCACCATACTTACATTCTCTGTGAAGCGCCTGACGGTCTGGTTGTAATTGATCAGCACGCTGCTCACGAGCGCGTGCTTTTCGAGTCTCTTCGCAAGGAAGCCGCTGCCGGCTCCCTGGCAGGCCAGATTCTGATGGTGCCGGGGACCATAGAGTTTACCGCAGAGGAGACCGCCTGGCTGCAAGATTCGCTGACGCTTTTTTCCCGTCTGGGGTTCCGGCTGGAGTTTTTCGGAGGCCGTACCTTCATGGTTAGGGCGGTGCCGGCGGCGCTGCTCCGGCAGGAGCCTCTTTCTCTGTTGCAGGATCTGGTGGCTGCCGGGTGCGGCGAGAGGATTGACCCTGCACCGGAAGCGGCCCTTGAGAGTCTGTTGTGTTGGCTGGCATGCCGGCTGGCTATCAAGGCAGGCCAGCGGCTGGAAAGAGAAGAGATCACCGCTCTGTTGCGACAGCTGGACGGCCTGGATTACTGTTCCACCTGTCCGCACGGCCGTCCTCTATGGTGGAAATTCACCATGCGTGAGGTGGAACGGATTTTCCATAGGACCTGAGCAGGCGCTGCGCTGTCATTGGTAGCTGGTCATCGTAGCGGCCTGGTGGGTTGGTGACAGAAGCTAACTGCCGCGAAGCATAATGAACCTAATGGTTGTTTGTGTCATGTCGCCCGGGCTATGCGCTTTGCGGTAGACAGGGCTATATCGGGAAATGGAAAACGATCAGCCAGTCCCAGGGCAACACGATTTGATGATGGAGGAACGGCCACGGGTCATCGCGGTCATGGGCCCTACCGCAGTCGGTAAAAGCGGCCTCGCCCTCCAGCTGGCAAAGGAGCTCGACGCTGAGGTTGTCAATGCGGATTCCGTTCAGGTCTATCGGCACCTGGAGATCGGCACGGCCAAACCCACACCGGCCGAGCGTGCGGAAGTGCGCCATCATCTTTTGGACATCGTGGATCCTGCCGAGGATTTTGATGTGGGCCGATACAACCTCCTGGCCAGGGCGGTGATCAGGGACTTGGGGCGCCGGGGCCGCCCCGCCATAGTGGTGGGTGGTACCGGTCTTTACCTCAAAGTGCTTTTCCATGGGCTTGTCCCCGGGCCGGCGTGTAACGAGCAGGTACGCCGGCGCCTGCGCTCCGAGGCCGGCAGGGAGGGCTGTGCCGGTCTTTACCAGCGGCTGGCCCAGGTGGACGCTCCCACCGCCGAGCGGCTCCATCCGCATGATGTTTTCCGGATTATCCGGGCGCTGGAGGTATGGGAATGCACCGGCAGGCCTCTTTCTGAACTGCAGCGTGAACACGGCTTTCAGGAACGCCCATTCCGGACTCTGGAACTTGGCCTGCACCGACCCCGCGCCGAGCTCTACGACCGTATCAACAGGCGTATCGATGCCATGATGGCACGGGGATTTCTAAAGGAAGTGACAGAGCTTCTGGCACGCGGCTACGGACCGCACCTCAAGAGCATGCAGTCTCTAGGGTACCGGCACCTCGTACAGCACCTGATGGATCAGGTTCCTCTGAGCGAGGCATTGCAGGCTATGAAGCGTGACACTCGCCACTATGCCAAGAGACAGATGACCTGGTTTCGTCGCAATCCGGAGATTCACTGGTTTGGCCCAGAGGAACTCGAGAGTATTGCCAGAATAGCCCGGCAATTTGTGGAGCACTAGTGGGCAAACTGCGGTATACGACAAAAGAGTTGACAAGATCCCTCATAATCTATACATTTTGGCCGTCGCTTCGAGGGACAGCGATACCAGGAGCCCTTGAGGCTTTACAAGGGGCGGCGCATGTCACTGAAAGGAAACATTGAGACCTTTTACCTTTCCAGTATTCTGCAGTTACTCTGTGGAGACAAAAAGACCGGTGTCCTCACCATTTATGATGGAGAGCGCAAGGTCAACGTATACTTTAAAGACGGCGACATCATCTATGCTTCCGGAACCAGGAAAGAGGTACGACTGGGTTATCTGTTACGCACCAAAGGGATTATCTCCGCTGACGAGCTCCACAAGGCGCTGACGCTGGCCAAGCTCAGGAGAGAGCCGCTGGGTAAAGTTCTGGTGGAAAAAGGCTATATTTCCACCGAAACCCTGAAGAAATTCATTCATCAACAGGTGCGAGACAATCTCTATGATTTGTTCCTGTGGGAAAAGGGTGATTTTGAATATGTAGACCAGGATGTCAAGGTGGAAGAGGAATTTGCCACCAAGTTCAATCCCATGGAGATCATTCTGGAAGGCACCCGCCGTGTGGATGAATGGAGCATCCTCAAAAAAAACATACCGGATGAAGAGACGGTCTTCAAAATCAGCAGGAATGTGGAGCAACAAAAAAGTACCATTAACCTCACCGCCAACGAGTGGCGGATCCTCTCAGTGGTGGATGGCAAACGAACGGTTGAGGAAGTCATTGCCGACAGCGGCCACGATGAGTTCGCCGCCTACCGTATTCTCAACTCGCTGATATCTTCAGGACTTATTGAGAAGAGCGAAAAAAACAGTCCTGCTCGGCGCAGCTAGGCAGGCGTCGATTAACACCACCTTCCACCGATATCCATCCCGGAATCATTCTGGCAGCGATGGGCAGTGTCAAGAACTGATGTCGATCTTTTCAAGGGCGAGATCCAGTTCGGTCGGGGTACGCCACCGTTTCTTGGGGTCTTTGTGCAGACATTTGAGAATGGCCTCGTCCAGTTTGGCAGGAATACTGGAGATATATACCCGGGGCGGAACCGGATACTTCTCGGCGTGTTGCCTTTTGAAATCTTCCGGTGATGGTCCCTTGAAGGGGACCTTGCCGGTGAGGATCTGGTAGAAGATGACCCCGAAGGTATACAGGTCTGCAGCCTGCTTCATCTTGGCAGGCATTCGAGCGGGGGAGCGGTCGAACTGTTCCGGTGCCATGTACGTCAGCTCGAAAACAGAGCGCTGGTGGTAATCCGGGGCCCAATCCAGTATGGTTGCCAGAAAAGAAGCGAGACCGAAATCCGCTACTTTTGCGGCTGCCGCGTTGCCTTTGATGAGCACCCGCCTCGGGTCAAGGGCAAGGTGAAACACTTTCCTCAGGGTGTCGTCCGTACCTCTATGGGAATGGGCGTAAGCCATGGCGTTGAGTAAAGCTCTGCCCAGAGTGACCCCTTCGGCCAGAGGCAGGTACGTTTTTTCTCGAAGCACCTCTTCCAAGGTGGTTTGAAAATCCTCCATGACAAGATAGTATTGACCCTGCCTTTCAGCTACATCCAGCACCCTTACAATGTTACGGTTTTCCATTGTTGTTTGCTCATAGGTCCAGCGAAGGATGAATTCCTTGACCTTGTCTCCGCCGGGAAGGTGCGGCAACAGGGTCTTGCCGGTGCAGACGGTCCCGCTGGTAGCCTCTCTAAGCTTGAAGATCGCATGGATCTCGTCCTGGCCGATTTTTTCCTGGATTTGATACTCCAGTTTCTCATCCACCTGGAGCCGGAGCATGGCTTTCCCTATGGAGATGAGAGGGCCTTCGGCCTGGGCTGCCCATTTGGCACAAATCGCCTCGTCGGTGGGATCGATGGCAGCAGCACGATCAAAATAGGTTTGAGCCCGTTCGTAGAGGTACTTTTTTTCGCAGGCAGTGCCCAGCAGGTAGTAATAGCGTAAAATTTCAGGAGCTTGTTCCAGAGACTCTACCCACGGAAGGGCATCTCCCAGGAACTCCAGGATACGATCGTAGTCTTGCTGTTGCAGGAGGACTTCGCCCAACTGGATGAGAGCCGGGAGCTTGTAGTTGCTGTCCTCCAGGATCACTTCCATATACTCGCTGATGGCGCTGTCCAGCTGCCTGGCGCGGACAAGGTGATGCGCTAGCTTGAGCCGTGTCTCGGGGCCGCCTGTGCCCTTATCGAGCATCTGCCGGTAGACGTCTGTGAGGTGCTGTTGGGAACAGGTGTCCTGCGGTCGTATTTGCTGAATTTTCTCCAGGTGCTCGGCGGCCTGGGGCAGATCGTTCTGGCCCAAAAAAATTTCTGTCAGATTCCTCAGGGCGTCGATGTTTTCAGGATCCTTTCGTAGAATCTGCCTGTACGCCGGTACCAGTTTTTCAGCGGCAACGTGGTATTCATGCTGCAACAGACGCAGTTGCTCAATAGCTTTGAGAAACTGTTTGTTTCCCAGGTGAAGTTTGGCAAGATTGATGTGATAGCGGCGACTCTCTCTGGAAAGGCTCTCGACTCTGTCTGCTGCCGTTGGATGGTGGGGATCGCTTGCAGCCAGTTCCCGATACAGCTCCAGGGCCTTGGTCTTATCGAGGGCGCCTTCATAGGCTATTGCCATCTGCTCCAGAAGTCTATTCCGATGAGAAGAACTGAGGTGCTCGCGGCGATAGGCTTCCTCAAGGACCTTGATGCTTTCTCGGTACTGGCCCATTTGCATGTGAGCTTTGCCAATCTCCAGAGAACACTCAAAAGGCTCATAGTCAAATCCGGCGGCAAGCTGAAATTCCTGGATCGCCTCTGCAAAAAGACCGATGTCCAAAAGGGCCAGTCCTCGATTAAACAGAGCAGCCCCTTCGTTTTCTTCTCTGGCGGGCGGTGGTTTTTCCTGGGGGGCGTCCGGAGCAGGCTCGCCCAGGAATTCAGCCTCTTCCCGGTCGACCAGAGCCAATTGCTCCTGGAGATATGCCCGGTTAATGCTGCTGGATTGGGCGGCGGATCCGCCAGCTGCTTCCGGCAGATCCGCTAGAGACTCTAGAAGTTTCTGGTAAATCTGGCGAGCCTCAGCGAACAGTCCCTGACCGCGGTAGAGTTCAGCCTCGTTGAGCTTTTCCTGGATCTCGGGAAGTTCACTGACACTACGCTGGGTTGTATTTTCTGATTGCATGGTCAGAGACGCCCCCGGGCACCATAGCTGAACAGAGTGGCAGGAGGCCGATCATTTCGGCCGTTGGAGGTCTATGAGAGTATGTATGCCGGATCAATTACCTTAATCTCGAAGTCTCCTTCAATGGTGGCTGTACCACTGAAGTCTCCTGAAAGGCCAGCTTTTTGGTAAGCCGTGACATTGTACGGCGTCCTTTGCATGACCTCGTCAGTAAACATGGCGCCGTGTCGTTCACCGGTACTGAACAAGATGATACCTCTGGTGGGGGCTTGCGCAGAGGTAGCATCGCTATCCACGGCTTTCGGACTGAGGGTGATTACGGGGAACTGTATTTTTTTTAATGTCCCGGCTTTCTGCTCCGCCAACGGTCCGGTCAATCCCCGCTTGATTCCCCGGAAAGGAGCTTTGAAATCCGCCAATGTCGCAAAGCCTCGGTTGCGTATAGCATTCGTCTTGCCCTTGGAGACCTTGAATACATTGGCCACAGCCTCCGTGGGAATGCCCAGGGTGTTCCCTGCCACATTGGCCAGATAGACGGTGGTGAGAGCAGAGGGTACGGGGCCGGGTGGTTCAGGTATGATCTCCTCATCCAGGTCCAGAATCGGCTCCTCAAGTGATGGGCCCTCCAGCTCTTCTGCAGGTTCCAGCAGGGTTTCTGCCATCTCCGTTTCAGCTTTAGAAGGGGCTGTCTCTTCCTCTGGAACAGGTGCTGTTGCGACATCCCTTTCGCGCAGTGTTTGCTCCATTCTTGAAACTATCAGACTCAGGCTCTGCACAGCGTCCTGGATCGCCTGCGCCTGCGCATCAAGATCAGGATAACTGTGAGGCTGGGGGCTGGCCGGCTGCTGCTCGGCCAACTTCTGCTCCAGTTCTTGTAAGGTCTCATCCAGATTTCCGGCAAGGCTCTGGGCATTGCTCAGCTTCTCTTCCACGCTTTTGTGGACGTTGCCAAAATGGCTCGCCACTTTCTCCAAACCCGGCTTTCCGGCAACCCGTTTCTGGATACGCCCGAAGAAATGGCTGGTCTCCTTACTGACCGCTGCCACCATCTCTGAGAGCCGGGTACTACAGTCTCTGGTTTTCCGGGTCAGCTCCTGGCACGATGGGGTCATTTGCTGGCTGGTTGTGGCAGCGGAAGCAATCCCCATCTCAGGGCTCACCGGTACCTCCGGAAAAGGTTCTTCCTCGGGTGGTTCCTCGACGGCGGGCTTTTCTTCCGGCGGCTTTTCGAAAACGTGCTCCTTTTGGGAGACAAGCTCTTCCCGGGCCGCAGGCTCTTCCTCGAAGACGGGCTCTTCCTCGAAGACCGGTTCTTCCTCGAAGATGAGCTCTTCCCGGGCCGCAGGCTCTTCCTCGAAGATGGGTTCTTCCTCGAAGATGAGCTCTTCTTGGGCCGCAGGTTCTTCCTCGAGTTGGAGTTCCAGCTCAGGCTCTTTCCGAGACGGTGCTTCGGCAGCCTGTTCTGGTGGACGCTCCGGTGCCGCCGCCCCCTTCTGGCGCTGAATCTCCGCCTTCAATCGACGGAAGTCCCCGAGCAACTTGTCCATGACCTTCCTGCGCTCAAAGTCTGTGAGGGAAGGCTTCTTTTGGAACAGATCCAGTCTCCCGGCGGCTGCATGCAGAAACTGGACGGAATTCGGGGAAGCCGCATGCTTTCTGGCATGGAGGTACTTGAGGATCGCCAGCGTCATCTTGATCACCGCCATGCTGTGGCGGTCATCTGCCAGCTTTTCGGTCACAGCTCGAAGCTCTTTTTCAAAGCGATGGATGTTCTCGCTGCTAATCTCCCAATCCAGGCTGAGAAGACACTCTTTCAAAGGTTCCAGGAGGTCTTGTTTGCCTTCTGAAGTCGCCTGGGGTTCAGGTTCGGCTTTCGGCGCCTCGGGTTCAGGTTCCGGTTTTGCCGCTGGCTCCTTCTGGACAAACAGTTCGTCTATGGCTTTGTCAATGTCGGCCTCAAGCTCTGTGCCGTCGACAGTCGCCAAAGGATCATCGGTCAGATCCATGTGCCCCTCCTTGTGGGAACTGATGGTTGCTAGCGGGAGAGAAGCTTGCGACTTACGGATTTCACCGTTCGCTTGCTGATCTCCCTGAGCGTCTCAAAAACACCGTCCCCCTTCAATGCGCTGGCACTGAACCAGGAGACCTGGAGGTCTGTGTTAAGATCCCTGTCGATCTCCTCCACGGGGAGAATCGGAATGTTGGAATTGCCCAGATCTCTTTTGTTGTACTGGAAGACCAGGGGGATCTCATTGAGATATATGTTGTCATCACCAAGATTTTGCCTTAGATTTTCAAGACTTTCAACATTTTTCTCTTTCTGGACCTTGAGAGAATCGGCCACGAATACAACACCGTCTACCCCCTTTAGTACAAGTTTGCGGGTGGCGTTGTACATGACCTGGCCGGGGACGGTATAGAGCTGGATCTTGATGCTCAGGTTGTGAATTTTACCCAGGGCCAAGGGAAGAAAGTCGAAAAAGAGGGTTCGGTCACCCTTGGTGTCGATGGTAACCATTTTGCCTCGGACCGCCTCGGTCATGGCCTGATGGATATAGAGCAGGTTGGTGGTTTTGCCGCCTCGGCCAGGACCATAGTAAACAATCTTGCACTGTACTTCATTCTTGCTCAGATCAATGAAGGACACGCCTATTACTCCCCGCCCAGAATTGGTAGTAGCTGTTCGGTCACTTTGGCAGTCTTCAGCCGTATCAACCCAAGAGAGATGTCTTTACCGAAAAGGGTAATCAGAATAAAACCTTTGCCTACTTTGGTGAAATGAACATTTTCGTTTTTTCCCTTATGGAAGAGCAGTGAGAAGTCATCCTCACCGATGAGCTTGGCAATCTCTGCGGTTGCGCCGAAGTTAGCCGCAGAGAGAACAGCCAGCGCAACAACATCCAGATTGGCCGGATCACCGCGATTGACAATGAGATTACCGGAACGGTCAACCAAAAGGGCGCAGTCAGCACCGGCTCGAAGAAGATTCTCATCGATAACATTGACGAGATTGGTTATGGCTTCTTTTGATAGCACAAGGTCCATACGTACCCCGCTTTTCAAGGCCCACAGAAAAGCTAAAAGGAGCAGGTTCCAGATATGCTTTCAATTTCGCTGGTAAATCGAGCCACGCGTATCTATAACAGCATTACTGTAAAAATGCAAGTACTTTGCCAATAATGCCGCATGGCTGCAGCATGAATGCTCCAGCCGAGTACCGGAATTAATCAAGCAGTTGTCGCAAGGAGATCAACTCGTCTTTGATTTCCTCGAGACACTGGGACGGCGACGCAGAAGGCGAGACAGCCTGTCGTTTGGGTCGCAGCTTTTCCCGGGCGCCGGCGATGGTGTATTTTTCGTGATGGAGCAAGTTCTTGATATACAGGAGCATTTCCACGTCGCTTCGACGGTAAACCCGCTGCTTCGATACGGCACGACGAGGCCGGAGGAAGGAGAATTCTCGCTCCCAGTAGCGCAACACGTGAGCCGGTACCCCAATTATTCGACTCACCTCACCGATCCTGAAAAATCGCTTCTCAGGAATGACCTCCATAACCAACTCGCGGGCAAAAGGCGGTATGCGGTCACGCAGAAAAAAACACATACCTAGTTTACCATAGCGGCTTCCTCAGCTCAAAGACCTGCCGGGAAAAATCACGAGCGTAACCTGGCCTGGAAGGCAGTGACAACCATCTGGGTCAGAGCGGTATGGATCTCGTTCACCTCCTGGTCAGTGAGACTGCTCTCGGAGGACCTATAGGTGATGCGGAGGCCGAGGCTCTTCATTCCGTCTCCTACCTGAGCCCCGCGATAGTGGTCAAAGAGGGTGATGGACTCGGCGTACTGCGGACGGTTTTTTTCCAGAAACTCGAGCAGATGCTGGGCGGTGACAGACTCGGGCAGGATGATCGCCAGGTCTCGGGCCACTGCCGGAAACCTGGGCAGAGGCTGGAATCTTTTCCCCATGGTTGCCTTTTCAACAAGGAGGTCGAAATCCAGGTCAAAGACGTACAGGGGCCCTTTGAGTTGGAAGGCCTGCGCCACGCTGGGATGGATTTCTCCCAGGTCGCCAAGATACGTATCGCCTGCCAGGATACGGATACAGGCTTGCGGACGGAGATAGGTGGCGGGAGCATGTACGCTCCAGCGAGGATCGCCGACACCGAGGCCAACCATCAGGGCTTCCACCGCACCCTTGATATCAAAATAGTCACACTTCACGCTGGGCTCGTTCCAGGCTGCCGGTCGTCGCAGACCGCAGAGCAGGCCGCAGAGATTGAACCGCTCCTCGGGCAACTCCTTGCTCCCTCTGGGAAAAAAGATCTTGCCCAGTTCAAAAAGTCTGAGGTTGTAATTGTTGCGGCGCTGGTTTGCCGCAGCAGTTTCGAGCATGCCTGGAACAAGCGATGTGCGCATCACCGCCTGTTCTTCACTCAAAGGGTTGCGAAGGGGAAGAAGCCGTCGTCGCCGGTCGCCGTCAGCCAGTCGGAGCAATTCGATAGCTCGTCGGCTAATGAACGAATACGAGATGATCTCGCAGAAACCAAGACTTACCAGGATCTCCTTGGCTTGCTGGCGGATGGTCCGATCGGCGGGCGGCTTCGCCGAAGTCACCCTGGCCAGCGGAACAGTGCTGGGGATGCGATCGTATCCGGCCAGGCGTGCCACCTCTTCAATGAGATCCACTTCGCGGGTAAGATCCGGACGAAACGAGGCAGAGTCTACTTCCAGCACGTCTTCACCAGAGCTACGGACTTTCAACTGAATGGATTCCAGGTGTCGGCGAATCTCCTCCATGGATAGATTCGTGCCCAGGAAGCGATTGGCCCTGGAAACTCGCAGGCGCAGGGTTTCCCGATGAACGGGAGCGGGATAGACGTCGAGGAGGCCCGCGGCCAGTTTGCCATCACCCAGTTCGGCCATGATCTGGGCGGCCCTGTCCAGGGCGGTGATTACACCTTCAGGATCTACCCCACGTTCAAAGCGGTATGAGGACTCGGTGCTGATCCCCAGGGTTCGAGCGGTACGGCGTACGGAGGCTGGATGAAAATAAGCACTTTCAATGAGCACGGTGGTGGTTTGGTCGGTGATCTCGGAGTTGAGCCCGCCCATGATGCCAGCCAGAGCTACGCCGCGACTGGCATCGCAAATGAGAAGCATGTCCTGGTTCAACTGTCGGCTCTGTCCATCCAGGGTAACGAAAGTTTCTGCAGGCTCGGCCCGACGCACCACAATGCGGTGCCCGTCCAGCTGGTGGTAGTCGAAGGCGTGGAGAGGCTGGCCCAGCTCGAACATTACATAGTTGGTCACATCGACAATGTTGTTGATGGCCCGGACATTGTGGGATTCCAGCCGCTGACGCAGCCAGAGAGGAGACTGTCTGATGGTGATATTCTGCACCACCCGTGCTGCGTACCGCGGGCAAAGGTCAGGGTCCTCTATGGTTACCGACGCGAGGGCCTCAACACGGTTGTCGCCTTCGGCGAGGCTTACGGCGGGCGGTGACCAGGGCAGCCCGAAGACCGCTGCCACCTCCCGCGCCAAGCCAGCCACACTTAGACAATCGGGACGGTTCGGCGTTACCCCGATGTCAAGAATCACGTCCTCAAGCTCGAGGGCCTCGGCGAGAGGTGTTCCGGTACCAAGGTGGGCCGGCAAGATCATGATGGTGCTGGCCTCCTCGCCCAGGCCGAGCTCGGACTCCGAGCAGAGCATGCCCTCGGAGAGTACTCCGCCTATCTCCACAGGCCGAATCTCACTACCATTGGCCAGGCGAGCCCCTTCCAGGGCCAGGGCCACAAGCTTGCCCTCGGCCACATTAGGAGCCCCGCAGACGACCTGGTGCATCCGTCCAGAAGCTTGCACCTGACAGACATGGAGGCGGTGGGAGGTGGGGTGCTTTTCCATGCGGTGGATGCGTGCCACCACCACCCGCTCAAGTCCAAACTCGTGGGTATTGATGCCCTCGACCTCCAGTCCTGCCATGGTGAGCCGGTGAGCTATCTCATCGGGTGGCGCATCACACTGGACAAAGTTGCGCAGCCATGTGAGGCTGACCAGCATGGGGTAATCCTTGGTTGTAGAAACATCGATGCCTGGAGCGTTGCTACCTGTTTTACCGGACTCTCACGGCGTCTCGGAATCAGTGATCACGTGCACTGCTGTGTACAACTTTCACGAACTTAGAACTGCGCCAGAAAACGCACGTCGTTTTCAAAGAAGAGACGCAGGTCATTGATCCCATACTTGAGCATGGCGATGCGTTCGGTTCCCATGCCGAAAGCAAATCCAGTAACCGTTTCTGGATCATAGCCTATCATCCTGAAAACCTCCGGATCCACCATGCCCGAGCCCAGGATTTCCAACCAACCACTTTCCGAACAGACCCGGCAACCTTCGCCTCCACACATAACACACCGGATGTCCACCTCGGCACTGGGCTCGGTAAAGGGGAAGAAGCTGGGCCGAAAGCGGATGTCCACATCCGAACCGAACATCTGCTGCACGAATACGGTCAAAACGCCCTTGAGATCTCCAAAGGAGATATCCCTGTCAACCATGAGCCCCTCCACCTGGTGAAACATGGGGGTGTGGGTTATATCAGAATCGCACCTGTAAGCCTTGCCTGGAGCAATGACTCGTACCGGTGGCGGCTGTTTTTCCATGACTCGCACCTGAATGGGGGAGGTGTGGGTACGCAGCACAATATTATCCGTAATATAGAAGGTATCCTGCATGTCACGGGCAGGATGGTCTCTGGGGATGTTGAGGGCCTCGAAATTGTAGTAGTCCAACTCCACATCAGGACCCTCGACTACCGAGAATCCCAGGCGCTGGAAGATGTCTGTGATCTCCGTGGTGACCCGGGTGATGGAATGAAGGTGGCCAAGATAAGGTAACCTGCCAGGCAGGGTAGGGTCCAGGATCTGAGCAGTGCCCGCAACGGGGGTAATGCGAGACTCTGCCTTCTTGAAGGCCTTTTCAAGACAGGCGCGGGCCTCGTTCAAGGCTTTCCCGATTTCCGGCCGCTCCTCTTTC
>JBKHJD010000117.1:0-6930 GCA_046538315.1 Syntrophobacteria bacterium | reverse complement strand
CACCTGGTGTAGGGACTTGCACCCTACTAGCTACGTGCCATGCCTGGCACACACGCCAAGGTCAGCGGCGGCCTCTTTATAGGCCGTCCGCTGAACTGAGATGTTCGCTTATTGGAGCCGTTTTCTTATCCATGCAGGGTCTCTTCGGCAGTCCAGAACAGCATAGATTCTTACCTCATCCTCCTCAATGCGATAATAGACTGCGAAGGGAAACCGCTTCGAAAGAAGACGGTGGTATCGTCCAAAATGGACGCCGTGGATGCCCGCAAACACCCGCAGCGACTCGATATCAGAGAATAGGGATTCCAGGAAATAGCTACCGATTCCCGTTTCTTGTGATTCGTAAAAATGGAAACCTTCCCTCAAATCCTGCTTGGCCGATTCAAGGATCTTTATCTTCATGGGATCGAATCCCGGATGTCTTTCTTGGCTTGATCCCAGTCGACAAACTTGTCTTTGCCATCCCTGATTCCCTGTTCTCTTTCCTTCAGAACGTCTCCATGCCAAGAAGGGGAGGAGAAATCCGGAGCACTCCGGCAAAGATCATCCCACAGCATTTCCATTGCCTTGAGTTTTTCCTCAGTGGTCATTTCTTCTAGGTTGAGAGTCATAGACTATTTCCTTTCTTTTTGGCTTTAAGCGAACTAAAAGCTGAGCGGCTGCGAACAGCAAGGCTGTTTCGCAGTCCGACTCCAGCGACTTGTTCGCTGAGTATCATCGTTCCTTCGGACTGAGGCGGTATTTCCAGGACTCCGGATGCTTATGGAGGTGCATCACGGCTACGATTAGAATCGCGTTGCCTCTGAGTTGATAGATCACTCCGTAGGGGAATCTGTTGGTCCGACAGCGACGTGTTCGCTTTGAAAGAGGAGTCCAAGCTTCAGGGTGCTGAATTACTCGTTCAATCGTCCGCCTGACTTCTGCAGCAAATTTGTACCCGAGACCTTCGCTCTCGCGATTATAGTAGTCGATAGCCTCCACCAACTCGGACTTCGCTGGGTCGAGGAATTCGACTTGCATCAGGATTATCCCCGATCAATATCGTCGAAGACCATGCTGGCCGGCGTCGACTTGACTTCGCCACGTTCGTAGGCCTCGATGCGATCTTCGGCTTCTTGCGCCCACAGTTCATCAATCTGCTTTCGTTGAGGGAACTCAAAGCTGGCGAGGATCTGCTCGACCAATTCTGCCCGTTCCATAGGCCCCAGCTTCAGGGCCTGATCTAGAACTTCATCAAGGCGTCGAGACATCATTGGCTCCTTATGCTTTGCGTCAATATCTTGTCTGAAAAGTAACCCTACATCACCTGGTTGGGCAAGTCCAATTCAGCGAACAGTGTGGTTAGACTGCGCCCAGTATAACCCAATATACCTGCGTGCAGTATAACATGTTATCTCTTGACGAGCATTTTCAATCGGTTACAATACATCCACTATTTATCTCAACACCAAAGCCGAAGGGGCACCGGCGATGGAAGTGCAGTCTAATCAGGATCGAACGCATGCCTTTTGGCAACGTTACCGAAAGGCCCTGGCTGAACAAGGCCTGCTGGGCAAAGCGGCTGACTGGCCTGTCAAGCGCATCGAGCATTTCATCAGGTCTGCCAGGGGTCTCCGGCTGAGGAAGCACACCGCAGAGGACCTGAGAACTTATCTCTGCCAACAGGCGGTGGACGGACGCCCGAAAGACTGGCAGTACGGCAGATGATGGGTCAACTGCCATGCCCTGCGGCACTCGTTTGCCACCCATCTGCTTGAGGCCGGTTACGACATCCGCACCGTGCAGAAGTTGCTCGGGCACGCTGATGTTTCCACCACAATGATCTACACCCACATCTTGAACCGGCCCGGACTAGCTGTCAAAAGTCCCGCTGACTTCTGAGCTATCAGACACATGCGGCACATACACGGGCTCTGCCCGTGAATCATATCGTACTGTCTGCGAGCTGGGGCGTGGTAGGGTCATGGCGCCACACTTCAGCCAAAAAGTAAAAAGACTCCACCCCTCCCCGCGGAGAAATGGAGCCCTAGAAAAATCTACCCGCAACCCGGACTGACCGGTTGCAGGTTCAGGGTTCAAAGGTTAGAAACGTCAGGAATTGCTCGCGACAGCCAGGAAGATCCGGAATCTCCGACCGTACCCATTCGAGTGAAACGGCCGGACAACCGCAAGGGTATTCAGGCCTCTACGGGCTTTCAAACCCGGAACATTGAACCGCTCAACCCAGGCACAAGGATGATTTGGCGCCCCGCCCTGGAGGGATGATGCCCCGATTTTTTGCCAGCGTACCTCTACCTTGCCGATCTGTCAAGAAAATAGGCATCGAGCCAGGCCTGAGGTACGTTATCCCCCTCACCCTGACCCTCTCCCGCCAGGGGGAGGGAAAAAGATCCGGCGCTGGGCGGGGAGGGCAAGATAATAGAGGGAGGGGGAGATTTGGGCGGTGCGCCTGCGGAAACGCCGGCGGCTTTGAGGGGCTGATTCACTCGAGTTTCATTGCCTCATTGACACTCTTTGCCGTGGCGGCTCGGGCGGGGGCGATCCCGGCCACAAGAGAGCAAAGGAGCACCAGGAGCAGGGTCTTGGCGAATATCATCGGAGGAAAGGCAGGGTGAATCGTCCAGCCGAAGGACTGCTTGTTGATCACGAAGATAAGCAAAAGGGAGAGGAGAACACCGTTCATTGCCCCGAGAAAATAGCTGACAACTCCCATAAGCCCGGCCTCCAGGACCGTCAATTTCTGCACCTGCCCGCTCGTCGCGCCCACAGCTTTGAGCACACCGATGTCGCGCTCGCGCTCCCCAACCAGCTGGAGCAGCGTGTTCACAATGCCGAAGATGGCCACTACCATGGCAATCAGCTGGAGGGCATAGGTTATGGAGAAGGTCTCGTCAAAAATCCGCAGGATCTCCCGGCGAAGTTCCCTGTTGCTCCTGATGAGAATCTCCTGCCCTGCCTCGAGCTGCCGCCGTATCGTGCTGCGGATGTGCTCCGGTTCAGTGCCGGGTTGTACGTAGAGCCCTGCGGAGGAAAACTGTCGATCTTCGCCCCAGTACCGATTATAGGTGGCACGGTCCATAAGGACCCTGCCCCCTTCCGTACGATAGTCGTAGTAGACTCCTGCGATCTTGAAGGTGCGCCGCCCTCCGGGCGTAGCTATTTCAATCCGGTCGCCTTCGCGCAAACCCAGCCGGTTGGCAAGGACCTCTGAAATGCACACCTGGTCCCACTGCCGGCAGCGGTGCAGAATCTCACTGGAAGAGCCGCGCCGAAACATCATGCCGCTGAACTGCTCCTTGACGTCCAGGTCCGAGACATCGAGCATTGTCGGCAGGGAACCGATGTGAATTTCCATTTCAAGAAGACTCTCCACTGCAGCAACTCCAGCAAGACCCGGCAAGGCATCCACCAGCTCAGCAGGTAAACCTCCCCGCTGACCCTTGAGCCTTGCTCCCGGTGAGAGATAGAGATCTGCGGCTAGCACCTGCTCCATCCACACCACCACTGTCTGCCGGAAGCTCAGTACCATCAGCGAGATACTGAAGAGCATCGCCAGTGCCGCCATGAGCGAGACAATGGCAACCCAGGACCGATTGAGCGAGCGTCCAAGATACCGGCAGGCCAGCTTGCCCTCCAGATTAAACAGCCTGCCAACTGCGGGGCCCAGAGCCCGATTTATTAGAAGCACGCCCGCCGGGGTGAGAAATGAAAAGCCGACGAGCAGCAGGAAAGCTGCCACAAAACCAAAAAACGGGATACCCCTCACAGGTGGCTGGCGGCTACACAGGTAGGCCAGGCCCAGAATTGCGGCACCAGCCACCGTGATTTTTCCCAGGCTCATATGGAGTTTTCTCTCCAAGGTGCCGCGATAGAGACTGTCCCTGGGGAACGTACGGCTTGCCTCAAGGGCTGGAACCAGGGCACCTGCCAGTGCTACTGCCACTGCCGCGCTCCCGCCCAGAAAAATCACCAGCGGCGAGATGCTCAGCGTCTGGGCCCGGGTAATGAGGTAGAGTTCGCTGATCGTCCGTGTCATGCTTTTCAGGGCCAGCTTCGCCATAACCACGCCGAGGCCTGCTCCGAGGACAGCCCCCAGCAGCCCGATCGTCAGGGCCTCAGCCAGGAAAAGACCAAGTACTTGGCGTCGCTGGGTACCGAGAACCCGGAGCATGGCCACTTCGTAGCGCCTCTTGCTCACGGCAAAGTCCACGGTACTGTAAATGAGAAAAACTCCAACAAACAGGCTGATTAAACTGAGGGCTACGAGGTTGAGACGATAGGCAGCCACCATCTCACGAATTCGTCCCAGGCGTTTTTCCGGTACCTCCACCCGGGTATCCGCAGGCAACCCTTTGAGAAGGCGGCGGCGAACTGCGGACAGGGTAGCATCGGGCTCCAGCAGCAGGTCGATGCGATCCAGTCGCCCCAGCCGTTGGAAAGCCTCCTGAGCGGTGGCGACGTCCACCAGGGCGATGTTGCCCTCCAGGGCCCGAGCCGGACCTTTGAGTCTCAAAAGGGCTCCGAGAGTGAACGATAGCCGCTGGGAGCCAGAGAGGATCTCTACACGGTCTCCCTTCTTGAGGCCGTGGCGGCGAGCGAACTTTTCGCTGAGGGCAACTGTGTCCGGCTCGGTAAGAAAAGCAAAAATCCCCCTTCGGTTCCGAGCTGACTCGACGAACTGGTACTCCCGAAACTGCTGGTCGGTGAAGACGTCCACTCCGAGCAGTAGCAGCGGCTCAGCCACCGGGGACGCCGCCCTCACGTTGAATTCCAGAAGCGGGGTTGCTGCCTGCACCCCTTTTGCTGATGCTACCTGCACAAAGAGCTCTTCAGCGAACCCGTTTCCCTGGCCCACCACCTGGAGCTGGGTGCTACCCGTCAACGACCGTACCGTATCCTGGAAGGAAGCCATGGCGGTGGAAGCCGCCGTTTTGATGCCCACGAATACCCCCACCCCCAGCGCCACCCCGAGAAGGCAGAGAAAGGCACGTCCCTTGTAGCTCTGCAGGTGCCTCAGGCAAAACCAGCGCCAGAGCGTCTTCATGTCGCCTTCTCCGGTTCCGGCTTCAGAGAGCCGTCACGCATCAGCAGCCGCCGACTGGCATACGCAGCGGCTTCTCTGCTGTGAGTGGCAAAAACGAAGGTAGTCTGGTACCGCTTGCGGAGTCCAGCCATCAGCTCCAGGATCTGATCGCCGGTACTGGAGTCCAGGTTGCCGGTGGGTTCGTCTGCAAGCACGAGCTTCGGCTTGTTGATCAGGGCCCTGGCGATGGCCACCCGCTGCATCTCGCCGCCGGAGATCTCATGCGGATAGCGATCTCGACACTCCCAGAGGTCCACTTCACGCAGCAGGGTCCCCACCCGCTCCAGAACCTGACGATTTCCCCTGCCCTGGAGAGTGCAGGGAAGAGCTACATTTTCCGCAACGCTCAAAACAGGTATCAGGTTGAAAAACTGAAAGACAATGCCCACCTGATCGCGGCGGTATCGCGTCAGCTCCGCATCCGCCAGCCGGTTGATTTCCATACCGTTCACCCTGATGTGCCCATGGTCCGGCCGGTCCAGGCCCCCGATGAGGCTCAAAAGAGTCGTTTTGCCGCAGCCGCTCTTGCCCATGATGACCACAAATTCGCCCGCCGAGATGGTCAGGGATACGTTATCCACAGCCACGATCCGATGCCGGCCCAGGATATATGTCTTTGTAAGAGCCTCGAGTTCAATCATGTCTGCAATACCGTTGAATTACCATGCGAACACTGTGCTGCTCTGCAGACGGTGCTCCTGGAGACGGTGCGCTTCGCTTGCGCTCAGCACACCCTACCTTTCTTGCCGCAACAGAACTCGTCACATAGATGATAAAACTTGCGCGACATAACATCGATGCATTCAGCTGTAAGGGATCGAGAACAGGTGAGCTGGCATCAGCATTTCCTGAAATTACGTTTCACTAATTTTTCAGGTCAACAAAATCAGCGGTTTACATGGATGCTCATCTGCTCTGCTGCAGACTGCTGCTGTTCTGCTCTGGAGACGGTGCGCTTCGCTTGCGCTCAGCACACCCTACCTTTTGTTTTGTTGCACCCTCATGCAGGGTGTGCCAAACGGAGCGCGGCGCACCCTGTCTCAACGAGGCGAATCCGGGTTCGCACTTCAGCTGGAGAGTACCTTTTGTTGCATTTGTTGATCCGCCTGAGATAGAGCCGAAACCACCGGACAAGCGACCTTGCCTCAGCAAACCGACCCTGTTTCATCCAGCCCCAGGAAGCTGATAAGCTCAACCGGTTGCGTCAGCGAGTAAATCACCGCTGCGGCCAGGTCACATCCTTTTCGAATCTTATCCAGGACAGCGGAATCGCTGCTGGCCACAATACCCTGAGCACCAGTGAGATGTCTCTCCGGCACCTTCAAAGCCTGGGCGTTTCCAGGCAATTTCCACCTCTTCAAGCAGGCCCGCAGCATTCCTGCCAGTTCGCCGCTATGGCGTATGGGAGCATCCAGATAAAAAAGCGTTTCTCTGGGAGGGTGACTGTGGAGCACCTGGAAAATAAGCACCGTCGCCTCATGGGTCAGCGAGGAGAGACGGTAACGGTGAGAAATGCCGGCTATATCTCGTATAACCCCGTCATTGGCGGCGATGAGAGGCCGTCCTGCCAGCGCGCTCTCGGTGGTAATCAGCACGTTGTGCCCATCCACCAGAAGCCGGTCATCACGTAATTGGTCCACCCCCACAAGACGGGCCCGCCGACGCCGGGCTTCTTCTCGGGCAAAGACCCCGCGGTGCAGAAGGTTCCGCGCCATCGCGTCGAGGTTGTAACGATTCCCGACGAGTTGAAGGCTGGGAGCACGTGGATAGCCTCGATTCAGCAGGTAGAGAAAATCCGATGCTGCCGATCGCACTTTCTCCCGGTTCGGCCGAGCCATGTGCAACCC
>JBKHJD010000116.1:0-6942 GCA_046538315.1 Syntrophobacteria bacterium | reverse complement strand
TCCAACATTCCATTATTCCATTATTCCAATTGTGAGCGGAGCGAACTAAGTTCTGAACTCGGCGAGAGGACAACAGACGAAGATGGAGGAAAAATGATCGTTGAACAAGTGCAGGTCGGCAACTTTGCGGTCTTTGCTTACATTGTGGGTTGTCAGGAAACAGGTGAGGGCATCATTATCGACCCGGCAGCGGAGGTGGGACGCCTTGTTGACGTTGCCCAAACAAAAGGAATTGCCCGGATTAAATACATCGTCAATACCCACTGCCATGCAGATCACACCGGGGGAAATCGGGAACTCAAGGAGCGTACCAACGCCCAGATTGTAATCCACAAGGATGATGCCGAGCGGTTGGCCAACCCCTCGGCCTTCATCCTGCAAATCTTCCAGTGTGAGGCCTCACCTCCTGCGGACATAACCGTCGGGGATGGAGATCGGATTGAATTCGGCCACCGGTTTCTCACCGTTATCCATACACCCGGTCATACCCCGGGAGGGATGGCCCTCTATGCTGACGGTGTTCTATTTACCGGTGATACCCTCTTCGTCGAGGGCATCGGCCGCACTGATCTGCCGGGAGGATTTCTGCCGCAACTCCTCCATTCCATCAAAACCAGGCTCTTCACCCTACCCGATGAAACCGTGGTTCTGCCCGGACATAATTATGGATCATCACCGCAGTCCACTATTGGCCAAGAGAAACGATTGAACCCGTTTGTCAGGTAACATCCGTAACGTCAGTTGTCCGTTGTCCGTTGGCTACGACGAGCGATACTGTTTTGCAACGGACAACGGACCACACACAACGGACGTTTTGGTGCGCTTGACTACTTGGAGAGGCCTGAATGCAAATACGGCCTCTAGTGGCAAAACAGCCGAGAGCTTGTTCAAAACCTTTCCTGATGCGTGAATTCGGCGATCCTCCGGCGTTCGGGGGGTTTGGATTCCTTTGCCGGGTATCCGACGGGCACCATGGTTACCACCTCGTATCCATCCGGAACGTTGAGCAATTCGGCCACGCGCTGGTGGTCGAACAGACCCGCGATCACGGTGCCCAGGCCCAGGCTATGGGCCATCAGGCAGAGACTCTGGGTTGCGATTCCAAGATCGTACATGAACCAGTCCCCAAATTTGGTGGTTACCTCACCCTTGTAGTACCCTGAACTTTGCAGTCTGGCACAGAAGACCAGGAGCAGTGGGGCCTCCGTTATACTCTTGGTGGCCGGATTGCCCTTGGCCATGGTCTCCTGCAACTGCTCCCTGGTGGCGTGGTCTCGAACTACAATTACTTCCCAGCACTGGGTGTTGGCCCATGACGGGGACCACTGGATCGCCTCCAGCAGCCGCTGCACATCCTCTTGAGCAACTTCTCTGGACTGATACCGGCGAATACTTCTTCTCCCCTTGATGATTTCGAGCAGTTCCATCGAGCAACCTCCTCACCGGTTTCGTTGGTGCTGTGCACGGTTCAAATATCCCTGGCTACATAGCCTTTTGTCTGGTTTTTGGGCATGCTTTCTGCTAGTTTTGTTCTTGACAAGCCTTGTACCCGGCGCAGAAACTGTACTGAAAAAAACCCGAACAAGTTTGAAATTTTCCATGACAGCCTACGAGTTACTTGTCATCACAGGACCCGAGCAGGGTAAGTCCTTTCGGCTCGAAAACGATGAAATCATTATCGGCCGGGGTAGCTCCTGCCAGATTACCCTCAACGATCGGACCATCTCTCGTCATCACAGCAAAATTGTTCGGGGCGCTGAGGGACTTGTCATTGAGGATCTCGGCAGTGCCAACGGTACTTTTGTGAACGGTTATCAGGTAGAAAGCAGCGTCCTGAAAGTGGATGATCGGCTGACACTGGGAAACATTGAAATGCTCCTGCGCCAGGTGGCTTCCAGGCCTCTTGCGAGCCAGCAAGTTCTCCTTCACCCGAGACTTGACGATGAACCTACCCGGCTACACCAGCCCTCCGTCCAGCAAATCCAGACAGGTGAGAGATCGGACCCGACCTCTACCATGAGCATTACCCATTCATTGAGTTCCACCGAGCTGATTCAGCACCTCGGACGTAGCCATGCTACTTTGAGTGCCATGTACCGGGTCATTCAGATGGCAAGCTCCATCCTCGATCTGGATATGCTGCTCAGCAGGATCCTCGATGAGACCTTCGCCATTGTGCGGGCCGAGCGTGCCTTTGTTCTTCTTTTTAATACTAACACTGATCAGCTGGAAATCAAAGCCTCGCGGTGGCTGGACAAAGACGGTCTTGATCAACACGTCAGCATCAGTCAGCATATCGTCTCACACGTTCTGGAGAAAAAGGAATCGGTCCTCATTGCTGACGCCATGGCAGATTCCCACTTTGGCTTTGCCACAAGCGTGGTATTTCATAAGATACGTTCAGCCATGTGTGCCCCGTTGCGTGGACGCAGCCAGATTGTCGGTATCATCCATGTGGATACCAGTACCAGTTCCGGAGAATTTACCCACGATGACCTCATGCTCCTGGACGCCATCGGTAATGCTGCCGGTATTGCCGTGGAAAATGCTCAACTCTACAAGGAAAAGATACAAAATGAACGTCTCGCTGCCATGGGCCAGGCCATTTCGGGGATCTCTCACTACATCAAAAACATTCTTTCCGCCATGGAGACCTCGTACAGCATGGTGGAAAAAGGGCTCGTATCAGAAGATCTGGGTATGATCGGCCGAGTTTGGAAGATCCTCCGACGTAGCAACCAGCGCATCACCAACCTGGTGCTCGACATGCTTGCGTACTCCAAAGACAGGAAACCCGAGACCCAACCCTGCCTTGTCAACGACATCTGCAAGGAGGTTGTGGAACTGTGTCAGGATCGTCTCCAGACCAAAAAAGTAAAGCTGCACCTTGATCTGAACCCGCAGCTTCCGTTCATACATGCAGATCCCCAGGGCATTCACCGCTGCCTGCTCAATGTTCTCACCAATTCGGTTGACGCCCTGGATCCAGGCGGGGGCGAGGTAAAAATGACCACAGTAGAGCACGGTGATGGAGAGGTACTGATCAAAGTACACGATAACGGCCCCGGCATCCCGGAGGAAATACAGGGGCGGATATTTGATGTCTTTTTCAGCACCAAGGGAAGTGGGGGAACCGGGCTGGGTCTGGCGGTTACCAGAAAGATCGTCGAAGAACACGGAGGATCTATTACCGTGGTTTCTTCTCCGGCTCCGGGAACTGAATTCACCATCCGGCTACCCGTCGGCAAGCCCCAGAGCAGGAGGGAGCAGGGAGGAGAGTAAAACTCTTGCCCATTTCAGACTATTGTTCGGACATATGGACGGCAGTGATATATCCGAGACACACCATTAGCCCACCCCGGAGATTACCTTTGCCAACTCATCAAAAGTAGTAATTCCCTTGACCACCTTCTGCATACCGTCGCGCAGCAAAGGATGCAGCGCCTGGCTCTTCAGTGCCACCTTGCGAATCTCCACTGCGCTGCGTCTTTCGTGGATGAGTTCTTTAATACTATCTGTTAGGGTAAGAAGCTCGAACAGAGCGGTCCGACCCCGATATCCGGTGAACCGGCATGCCTGGCAACCTCTCCCCCGCCAGAATTCGCGACCTTTGGCCTGCTCTGCAACCCCAAAGTGTTCCAGGGTCTGAATTGGAGGCATGTAAGCCTCTTTGCAGGATGGGCAAACGGTCCTGACCAGTCGCTGGGCAAGAATGCCCGTCACCGCGGTGGCTACCAGGAAGGGCTCAACCCCTATATCGAGCAGCCGAGTGACTGCACTGGGGGCCTCGTTGGTGTGCAGCGTACTGAATACCAGATGTCCGGTCAGAGAGGCCTGCATAGCCATCTGCGCAGTTTCCAGGTCACGAATCTCACCCACCATGATCACATCCGGATCCTGGCGGACAATGGCTCGCAGGCCCGTAGCAAAGGTGACCCCCGCTTTCGGGTTCACCTGGGTCTGACGGATGAGCTTGAGACGATATTCCACCGGATCTTCCACGGTTATGATGTTCAGGGATGGATCGCTGATAGTGTGCAGGGTGGCGTACAGGGTGGTAGTTTTACCGCTGCCGGTAGGTCCGGTGACCAGTACCATTCCCTGGGTCATTTTTATAAGATTCGTGTACGTGCTGAGCAGTTTCGGCGCAAATCCCACCTGGTTGAGGGACAGGATGGCAGCCGATGGATCCAGGAGTCGCATCACCAGATTTTCCCCGTAAATCGTCGGAAATGTCGAAAGCCGTACCTCCACCTTCTTGCCGTTGACATTCAGACGGAAACGACCGTCCTGTGCCGTACGCTTTTTGGCGATGTCAAGCTCTGCCCACACTTTGAAACGGCTGACAATAGGTTCTTGCATACTCTTGGGAAGGCTCCTGATCTGGTGCAAGACTCCATCGATGCGGTAGCGGACCTTCACATCTTTCTCGGCTGGTTCAATATGCACATCGCTGGCTCCATCTCGAACCGCCTGCTGCAGGATGACATTGGCCAGCTTGATTATCGGGATCTCAGATGTCTCGATCACCCTTGACTGGGTCAGCTCGGCGGAACCCACCTGTGCATTCCCCTCATCAACAACATCCTGGATGAGCTTATTGATGGAGTCATCCATCTTGTAGTACTGATCGAGTGCCCTCAAAATCTTTTCTTCTGTAGAAATCGCCGGCTCGATCTCGCATTTTGTCCTCACGCGCAGGTCGTCGAGGGCAACGATATTGAGTGGATCAACCATCGCCACAGTAAGCGTGCCGCCGATCTTGAAAAGAGGTAACGCCCGGTAAGCCCTGGCAAGCCTTTCCGGGACCAGTTCAATCACATTTGGATCGATTGCGTAGGTGTCGAGGTCTACATACGGAATCCGGCGTTGCTCCCACATGGCCTTGGCAATCTGTTCCTCGTCAACCGCACCCATTGCCACAAGGATCTGGCCGAGCGGCTTTGCTCTTTCCTGCTTTTGCTTCTTCAGTGCCGTGTCCAGCTGATCCTCGGTGATCAGACCGCTGTCACGAAGGATTTCCCCCAAAAGCCTCCTTTTTTTCCGGCGCATAGTGTCGTCCCTCCAGCTGCTTGAAACCCCCTGCAGTCCCCCTCTTTAAGGAAGACGAGGAATGCGGTTGCCCTGTCGCCTGGGGTTCCCTGCGAGAAATTCAACAGGGCGCCCGCCCGGAAATGCAGCAGGCCCGCCGGTTCAGTTCAAGCGTGCCTGGAGGTGGCGTACCCTGGACTCTACTGCCTGCCGGAGCTGCGGATAATCGGATGGCTTGAGCGCCAGGAAACAAAGATAGTGTTCCAGGGCGGCTGCGTGATCTTCCTGTCCGTCCAGGAGCCGGGCGAGGTTGTAATGAGCTTCCGGGTTGTCGGGCTCGTGCACGAGCACCCGTTCCAGTGCTCGCCGGGCCAGCACCAGCCGACCAAGCCTTTCGTACACCAGGGCCAGGTTGATCAAGCTATGGGTATTTGCCGGATTCAGAGTAAGGGCCCGCTCGTAGGCAGCGCGGGCCTTTCCGTATTGTTTTAACCTGTAAAAGACGATACCCAGATTGTTGAAGCTGGGATAGAAGCGCGGGTCAATCTCTATGGCCTTTCTATAGCACTCCGCCGCCTCTTCCAGGTCACCCTGCCTCTCACAGATGACGCCAATGTTGTTGTAGAGTTCAGCACTCATGGGTTGATGTTGCGCCAGCCGGCGGTACTGTTTCAGGGCCTCCTGCAATTTCCCCTGCTTTTGAAGAGCCACTGCCTTGTGGTAATCTTTGGTGGTGTTTGCCAGCGTTTGTGTGTCCAGTTGTACACGACCGGTTGTGGCGGTAGTTTGGGGCCGCGAATGTGCTTTTTTTTTCACCGCCACCGTAGCAGTCAGCTCCGGCGAAGAGACCACAGCATCCGGGGGCCTCTTCACCGGTATCGTTGACTCGTCTTCCTGAAGTTTCGGTGCTGGCGCCGAGTCTTCGCCCGCGTCATTCGTATCTTCTGAAGCTCTTCGCCCCGCGGACCTGCCTTCCGTTTTTCCCGAAATCTGCTGGACAGGCTCGATTCGAGTTTTTCTGGTCTCCCCGGCTGGGGAAATGTCTTTGGACAGTACCGGCCTGGTTGGGGACAGGTCGGTCTTTACCAGCCCCCGCACCGGAGCGGCCGACAGGCTCAGGTAGATGATGAGCCCTGTAGCGAAAGCCCCGGAGACCAGGGCCGCCCCTCCTATCAGGAACAAGCGGCGTCTCTGAAGCTTTCGTCCTTGAAGGAACAGCGTTTGTGGAACCGGCGGCGATTTCCCGGTTGCTCCATGCTGCTCATCCAATCTCTTCAACGCCTCGGAGATGAGACTCACCTCGGGACTCCTGCTGACTCTGTAAGGAGTGTGGCGTTGGCGGCGATTTGCCGGGCATCGCGAAACTCCCTGCTCTGTTTGAGCCGCTGCGTCTGCGCCAGCGCTGTGCCTTTGTCATCGTAGGTGCCCAGCAACACCCTGTACCAGATTCCCTTTTCGTCCAGATCCACCCAGGCAACCCACGCCTCGAAACCGCGACTTCTGAGCTCTCGCCGCCTTTCGAGGGCGGCTTCCTTGCGCTTGAACGAATTCACATGCACCGTGTATATATACGGCGGCTCGTAAAGGTATTGCGGCAGCTTTTTGGTGTCTCCTTTACTCAAAATACCATGCGAGGCGTTCTCCTGCGCTGCTGCCTCCCGCCCATTTTGCCCGACGGTAAAAAGGGTTTTCTCCGGAACAGAGTTTATCTCTGCTCCAGAGGCCTTTTTTTCGCCGCTTCCCATTCCACCCTCTGCCTGGTTTTCACCGCTCGTGTCTGCCATCTTCTCAGGTCCGGCATCTCCCTGGAAAAAGTCGGCTGTTGTCTGTTTCCTTTTTGACCCGGATCGCTCGACAGCAGCGCGAACAGAGGTTCGAGGTCGCCGATCTGGAGCAATAAGTGCCTGGGCC
>JBKHJD010000115.1:0-6945 GCA_046538315.1 Syntrophobacteria bacterium | reverse complement strand
GCTGTGCACAAGGTAGCGGATAATGGCCGCGTGCTCGTCGGTGATATCCCTGTTCAGCATTTCAATCAGTTGCTCTCGCTCCATGCTCAACTCCTCCGATTGCCCGACGGATTCCCGTCGATAATATTGTCTCCTGTTGAGCCTCGTCAAGCCCTATCCGCACCGCTTACGGGAAAACGCCCTCGGGGGGCGAGGCCCGGCATAGGTCGGCTGCCGCTCAGCAAGCGCCCGGACGGCACCGGCTCCTGGATACGTCTGCCGGCACCCCGGGGTGAGAAGGTCAATCCACCTTGAAAAAGACGCGGGAGGTTGCACTGCACACCGGGCACCTCTCCGGAGGCTCGCCCTCACAGGTATAGCCGCATACCGAGCAGACGTGGTAGTCCACCTCTTCAAGGCTCTCCAGGTTGTCTAGCGCTTTCTGGTACAGGGCGGCGTGCACCTTCTCCACCTCGTTGGCATAGGTGAATGTCCGCTCCGCAGATTTGTTGCCTTCCTCTTTGGCCTCCTGAATCATGGTAGGGTACATGCTCGTGAACTCGTGGGTTTCCCCTGAGACCGCCTCCTTGAGGTTTTCAGCCGTGGACTTCACCGCCCCCAGAGTGCGGAGGTGAGCATGCGCGTGCACGGTTTCGGCCTCGGCCGCAGCCCTGAACAGTTTGGCCACCTGGGTATATCCCTCCTTGTCTGCCTGCTTTGCAAAGGCGAGATACCTGCGGTTGGCCTGGGACTCCCCGGCAAAGGCTTCCATCAGATTCTGTTCGGTTTTAGACATTCGGTTCCTCCCCTTTCATAGAAATTAATCGCTCGGTAAGCTTTTCCGCCAGGAAACAGAGGCTCCCTCCTTTCTCTATCGGATTCATCCGCTACAGGCGGAAACGGATTTGCACATTGACTTTCCGCTTATCTTCCTGCCTAATATAAGAAGGTCGGCTTGCCGCCGGAACGTCTTTTTCTGTGGTTGCCCGGTCGGCAACGGGAACCGGCCCCCGGCAATCGAGCCGCTGTCTGTGTGCTCTTTTCCGTCTCCTTTTCTCTGGCGCCTTATTGATGCTATCCGACACAATATCCGGAGGCAACCCCGGCACGGCTTTTTCCGTGAAGGGCGGAAATTTCCTCGTAACCGGCCCTCCACGGTGCGGCAAATCTACCTTGATTGAACAGGCGGTGGGCCGAATCCAGGCACCCACCATCGGCTTCTTCACCAGGGAGATCAGAATGAGAGGTCAGCGGGTGGGCTTTTCTATCAGTACTCTGGCCGGCAGAAGCGGCCTCCTGGCCCACAAGAACATCAAAAGTCCGATTCGGGTGGGAAAATACAAGGTCAACCTTGCAGACATTGATGGGATCGCCGTGCCGGCGATGATCCCCGAGAGCCCCGGCGAGATCGTCGTCGTCGATGAGATCGGCAAGATGGAATGTTACTCCTCCCTCTTCACCGACGCGCTGCTCAGGATCCTCTCTTCAGAAAATCTGGTTATGGGAACCATCGCACTCAAGGGAGATCAATTCATAGAGAATATCAAAAAGCGGGATGATGTCACCCTGGTGCCGCTCTCTGGAAAAAGGAGCGACTTCGAGGATGCCCTCGAACTCCTTGTGGGTGAAATGAAAAAGAGGCAGTGCACACCACAATCTTACTGATTGGCCGCCTCTTCCCGTTGTGCGCTGTCAGGAGTTAATTGTTTCCATATGTAGTCTTTTGTCATTCCATACAACGGACAACAGACAATGGACTTTTCCCAATGGCCACATGCAGGTACTGCGGCAAACATGCCAGAACCGTCTCCGGGGTAATCGGCTTCTGCGCCGATTGCATCCGGAGACATTTCCACGAGATCTGGCCGGAAATCAAGCCGGTTCATGACAAGAGCCGCAAGGCCTGCGGGCTGCCTCAGGATCCACCACGGGCAGCGGCAGGGATCGCCTGTCCCCTGTGTGTGCACCGGTGCAGCATCCCCGAGGGCGGCACGGGCTACTGCGGCCTGCGCCGGGTGGAAAAGGGCAGGCTCAAGGGCGGGAGGCCCCATGAGGGAAATCTCTCCTCTTACTTCGACCCCCTTCCCACCAACTGCGTCGGGGACTTCGTCTGTCCGGCCGGCACGGGCTCCGGCTACCCGCACTATGCCGTTTCCAACGGGCCCGAGTACGGCTACAAGAACCTGGCCGTCTTCTACCACGCCTGCTCTTTCAATTGTCTCTACTGCCAGAATTACCAGTTCAAGTATCGGACTTCCGCCGCCGGCAGGGTAACCGCCGCAGACCTGGCCGCGAAGGTGGACGAGAAGACAACCTGCATCTGCTACTTCGGCGGAGATCCCACCCCGCAGATTCTCCATGCCATCAAGGCCGCCAAACTTGCCTTGAGCCGGCAATCCGGCCGCATCTTCAGGGTATGCTGGGAGACCAACGGTTCCATGCAGGAGCCCTTCCTCAGCATGATGGCTCGGCTGTCCCTGCACTCCGGCGGCTGCATCAAGATTGATCTCAAGGCCTGGGACCCGGGCATTCACCATGCCCTGTGCGGGGTTACCAACCAGAAGACTCTGGAGAATTTCACGGCCCTGAGCACATGGATCCCACAACGGCCAGAACCCCCGCTGCTCATTGCCAGCACTCTTCTGGTCCCCGGTTATGTTGACGAGGTGGAGGTTGCCGCAATTGCCGGCCACCTGGCCCGGCTGAACCCTGAGATTCCTTACAGTCTTCTGGCGTTTTACCCGCAGTTCTATCTAAATGATCTTCCCACCACCTCTCGCACCCACGCTCTCCGGTGCAAAGAAGCAGCAGAGGCGGCCGGTCTCAAACGCGTTCACATCGGCAATGTTCACCTGCTCGGCAGTGACTATTGACCTTCCAGAACTGTAGGGTTCCAACTCATTGACACCACGGGCTAAACGGTCTATAAATCCCACCTAGCTGTGCCTGGGTGGCGGAATTGGTAGACGCAAGGGACTTAAAATCCCTTGGGACCACGTCCCGTACGAGTTCGATTCTCGTCCCAGGCACCAGCCACGTCAACTGTCGGGGACGATTCCTCAAGCCGCCCGGCGCCGGGCGCACCGGAAGAAAAGGAGTGAGGATGTATCGGGTAGGTCCTCAAAAACGGCGCCTTTACAGGGCCGAAGTAACATGGGCTGTAACAGTGGAAACAGCGAAGGGATCAGTGGAGGCGGAAACGAGGGATATCAGTACCGAAGGTGCCCACATCCGGTTGAGCACGCCGCTTGAACTCCATGAGCCGGTGAACCTTATTATCAGGCCCACTGAAAGAGAGCCCCTCAAAGTAGCCGCCACCGTGATATGGTCGGAGGGCGCCGACCAATCAGGGCGGCCCCGGATCATCGGCGCCCGCTTTACAGAAATATCAAACGAGGACAGGCAGTTTCTGGAGCAGGTTGCCGCCCGGCGATTCAGGGACAAAATGAAAATGTCATAGACTGGTATGCGCTTTCGACGTCGAAGATTCCTCGACGCTTTGCCCGGTCAGTTCAGGAAAAGATGTAGTGACGGAGAATGTCAGTTTCCGTCACCATGCCCACGAGACGGTCGTCTTCAACCACGGGTAAACAGCCGATTTTCCTCTCCAGCATGATCCGTCCGGCTTCGCGGATTTCTGTATCCGGGCCGATGGTAATCACCTCTTTGACCATGGCCTCCCTGATGGCCACGCGTTTGAGATAGTCCCGCGTGGCTGCATAGTCGTAGCCCATTACCGAGGCCAAAGAGGCCCTGAACAGGTCCCGCTGGCTGATAATACCCACCAGGATTTCGCCCTCCATGATGGGCAGGTGCCGGATGCGCCCCAGGTTCATGATGTCGCTGGCCAGCGATAGTTCTTCATCCACATCAAGCGTTACTATTTCGGTGGCCATAATGTCTCGAATCTTCATGTACCCCCCTGAGCGTTCTATCGCCGTTTACGGTGCGGGGCTGCAAAGCTCCCCGAAAAACCGTATCGGTGAAAAGGCGAAGGCCCTCTGCTGATTCAGGCCTTGATACTTCATAGTTACTGCAATCACGCCTTTGCTGTCAATTGCCATTTCGCTTCCGGCATCAGCATTTTGGCCGGGCCATTGTGTACTTCAACCTGAGGAGATGATATGATATGTTTTATAGAAAGGAAAACGGATGGAGCCATGGAAAACGGCGATCACCGGCACACGGTCAGCAGGATCTACGAGTTCATCCAGTCTCACCTCTACTTCAACCGGACCGATCTGGAGGTAGGCGGAGAACAATTCAATTCAACCCTTCTTCTCAATCTGCTCACGGCCCTCATCGGCGGCAAGGCGCTCATCATCGGTGAGCCCGGCCTCGGTAAAACCACCGCTGCCGAGTATGTGGGCTCCCTGGTCTACCAACTGCCGGCGGCAACTGTCTGGGCCAGCGAGGTCTCCGGCCACCCTGAGCAAACAGAGGAGAAGATCGTCGGCAGACCCGACCTGGGAAAGCTGAACCAGGGGCAGGAGCAGGTGATCTGGTCCCATTTTGTCCAGCTTCCCGTGAAAATCGTAGACGAAATCAACCGGCTTCCGGAGACCAAGCAGAGTATGATCCTTGACGGCGTGGACCGGGGAAACTGGGAATATCTCAACGAGATTATCCTCAACCAGGAATACTGCCTCTTTGCAACCGCCAATTACCAGGACGAGGGCACCAATACCATCATCGCCCCATTGCTGGACCGGTTTGATGTCATGGTGGAGTCACGATACCCGGGGCCAAGTTACGCCTACCTGATCAGCCAGCGACAGGAAAAAGACAAGCTGCTCCGGCATCCTGACCTGGAGCAGGAGCTGCTCCAGGTTTTGAAGACACCTCTAAAGCCCGAGGAGAAATCCTCCCGGCTTGCGGCTATTTCGGAGGCATTCGCCGGCTCGCTGTACGCAACATTGGGCCTGCCGACTCTCACCTTTTCCAAGCGGCAGGAGATACGCGAGCAGATCTTTGCCATGAGTCTCGACGAGAACGCCAATGCCTATACGAGAATGTTGCTTGCCGAGCTGTCGTTCTGCGACCGCCACGGCCAGAAACGCTCCGGGGAGAACTGCGAGGAGGGCTGTCACTACACCGGCTACCTTTGCTATCGGCTTCGCAACTGCGCCTCCAACCGCCTGCCTGTTTCCCTGAGCAATTACGCCAGAGCGCTGGCCTGGTTTACCGGTAGCCCTGTTGTGGGAATCGAACAGGTACGTGCCGTCACCCCTTACTGTCTGGCACACCGGACTCGATGGACAGATGCGCACGTTTCCCTCCGACAGAGAGACCCTCGCTCGGATCCGTTACAGATTCACCTGGCCCGTGAGGCCGTCAACGAGGTGTACCAGCGCTACAGCGAACAGGCCGAACACGTAAAGGCGGCACTGGCAAGGGCATACCGCATCTTTCAGGGTGAAGACCTGGAGCCCCTGCCCGGCGATCACCCCATCTATGCAGAGATCCGCAAGGATCTCAGTCTGGAGGGGTAAATGATCAACCCCTTTGAAGACTTCAAAGATTTTCAGCGCAAAGACAAGAGTCTTCCCCTGGACAGGCTGGTGGCCGCTCATGACCAGAGCCTGCGCGAGCTGACAGGCGGCTATGGCAAACTGGTGGAACAGGAAATGAAAAGCCTCGTCTGGTTTGTTGAACACAACCGGGTTATCGAGGCATACAGGAAGGCGGCTGAGGTCATCGGGGATATGAGCTACAATGCCCAGGCTATCGAGGAGTTCTGTTATCAACTGGACAGCGGCAGCGATATGCCGTACCTCATTTCCGGACCGGCGGGGATCTACATTGCTGCTCTGTGCAACCATGTAACTGACGATGACATCGTCCTGCGATTTGGTGAAATGCAGCGGTGTCTGCACTTTCTCGGCTATCGCCTGCCCCGGGGCAAACATTTGCGTATCGAGGGTGATGCCGGAAATTTCACCGGCTCCGCCCTGCAAGGCGGCCATATCACGGTCACCGGCTCCACCGGCGATTGGACCGGTGCCGGGATGACCGAGGGGAAGATAACCATCTACAAGCAGTGCGGGCGCAATACCGGCGAATGGATGCAGGGTGGCGAAATTTCTGTGGGCGGCCGCATACGAGGCCTGGGCCGCCTGGTCTCCGGCCAGGTGTATCAGGCGGGAGAACCCCTGGCTGGTGCGTAGCCAGGCCATGGCAGAGATGAGCGAATACGAGAACACTTCAGAGCATTCCGGGGCGCTGCACAGCGTGCTCCAGCGGCTCTGGCCCGAGGTACGCCGGCGGCACCTGTACCCGGAGCTGCCTTTCCCCCGTTTTGAAAGGGGTGGCTCCCGGGCCGCGGTGGAGATGTACAACAAGCAGATCACGCTCAATCTGAACTACATCCGGGAAACGACACGCCTGCTCCCGGCGGAAACGGTCGTGGGGGCCCTGCTTGATCATGCAGTCAGCCACCATACCTTCTGTCCCTGGGACCTCTTTACCCATCTGCGTCTCTATGCACGTGCCAAAGAAATTCTTGGCGACAACGAGTTGGCCCGCAAGGCTACAGACCTGTTCATGGATGTGGTGGCCGACACACACGCGGTGAAGGAAAAACAGAGCCCGCTGCCGGAGCTCTACCGCCACGGTGCGCGCAGTTCTCTGGAAGAGGTAATCTTTTCCCTCTACGAGAGGATCTGGGGAGTGGACCTGGGGGGAAGCAGGGACCACCAGGATGTCGTCGGACGCCTGCTCACCATTCCGTATCTGGACAGGAAAAGATGGCCTGCGGCTCTCACTCGATTCATCCGCGGCATCCGCCCTTTCCTGGAAAAGACCCACTACAGCCGTCCGGAGGAACAGACCCGCATGGGCGCCCACGGTTTCCAGCAGTACCGCCCCGAGGAGATGGAGCGGGCCCTGCGTGAATTTGCCAGAGAAGCCAGTTCTCCGGAGCAATTTGCGACGATTTTTGAAGACCTGCAAGACCAGCTTCCGGAC
>JBKHJD010000114.1:0-7028 GCA_046538315.1 Syntrophobacteria bacterium | reverse complement strand
CCAATAACTTGCTGTTTTTAAAAAGTTTCCTCGCCTTAGCAACAGAAACTAACTAAAAAATGCCCTTTTGCATCAAGTGGTTAAGGTGCAGGGTATGTGATATTATGTTAAAATCCAACCGAGCGATAGCAAGGTCTGGCCCTTATGCCGAGAAGACTGGACGAATTCGTACAGGATCCGGAGATCATCGAAGCACTGCACTGTCACCGGAAGAGATTGATTGTGGTCATGGGGAATTCCGATACGGGAAAGACCTCTCTGGTCACGTGTCTGGCTGATTTGCTTGGCAGGAAGACGGAAGTGGGACTGGTGGATCTGGACATGGGGCAATCCCATATCGGGCCGCCAACAACTGTCGCATGGGGAAGGGTAGAAGGAGGGTTCAGAGGTTGGGGGGCCATCGCGGTGGAAGATTTCTACTTCATTGGCTCGCTCACGCCGCGTGGCAACCTGGTCACTACGGTGGTAGGTGCCAAATTGATAACGCAAAGGGCTCTGTCAGCGTGCAAGAAGGTGGTTGTCGACACGACGGGGTTTATAGCCGGAGTGAGCGGAACAGTACTCAAGCAAGCCAAAATTGATCTTCTGGAGCCGGATATCATCCTGGCGCTGGAGCGTTCGGATGAACTGGGGCATATAGTTGAAGCGTTTTCGTACCAGAAAGCCCCCAGCGTATACAGGGTGTCGGTCCCGTTGCGGGTAGAGCCAAAGGGCTACACCGAGAGGAACCAGCACAGGCTCAAAAGGTTCAGGTCCTACTTTAATGGGGCAAAAACGCTGGATGTCTCCTTTAAAGCTGTGAGTATTCGCTCCACCGGGGAGCCTGTAAACGCCGGCACTGATGATGTAACGGAGAGAATTGTCTCCTTCAGGGACGACAGGAACAGAGACCTTGCCCTCGGCCTGGTGGAAGGTGTAGATTCCATGGAGGAGAAGGTTCTGATACGCTCGCCCTTGAAAAAAGACATAAAATTTTCAACCGTTGTCTTCGGCTCGGTAAAGGTGGCTCTGTAACCGCCTTGATAAGGATCAATCCTTATTCAGTCCATAGCGTGTCCCAGGCGATTTTTAGGCTCTTGATCATTCTCAGGAAGGCTTGCTGCTGCGACGGGGTTGTCCCGTGGACCTGATCTATGGCCAGCCGGCAGGCATACCACCCGGCTACTCCATCCTGGCCGAACGGGTGCCTGGGGACACTCTTCAGTGCGGCCCGCACTCCAGTGGAGCCGTTGATTCGATTGGCCTCGTCCAGCCAGGATCGAAGGTGACGCATGCCGGCACTGTCAGCCCGCACAAAGAGGCCTATATAGAACTGGTGCTTTTCACCGGGGTCTTCCCCATGGTAGGCAGGGCCGGCGCAGCAACCATAGGTTCTGGCCCAGCTTCGGGAGTTGATGAGCCGGACCAATCGCCGCAATGGCGGATCTATCGCCTCGAAGTCTATTTGACAAGGATCAAGGAAAATGCCACCGCCGCCGGTTTTCGTGCCGTCAGGTTCATTCATGTGTCGCTACCAGGCTTCCGTATCCCCTGAAATCCTCCAGGCACGATATCCGAACGGGCAAGCCGCCCTCAACCCAAACAGAAACGCGATTTAGTACAGTCACCTGAAAAAATTTCTTTGCATTTTTCTTGACAAACACAACAACAATATGGCTCTTTTTTAGTAGTGAACCTTTTCACCAACTCGGAGGACAGTGCTTGCGGTCCAAAGATAGGCCCTCCATGAAAGGATGACGCACGTATCTTGAAGGGCTGGTCAAACGAAACCTTGAGAGGAAGGAGGATTAAGTATGAAGAAAGTTATGGTGGTTGGCTGTGGAGCTTATATGGACAGCGGTTATGGTTGTCCGGGTGAATGGCGCTGTCTGAAGGCAGGGGTGCTTGGTGAGGGAAAATTCGACGAGCCGGTTCAAATAGTATCCTTCGTGAAATGCCAGTGTCCGGGCCGGAGTACGGCTGCTAATGTGGGAATGACCATCAAAATGTCGGAAATGAGGCCGGATGTGATCCACCTGAGCTCGTGCATGGTTAACGCAAGACCGGATTGCCCTTACAGCAATGCAGAAGAATTTGCTCGAATCATACAGGACAAAGTCGGGATTCCTGTCGTTCTTGGTACCCACGAGTACCACTAGTGCGCTGTCGGTAGCGACGGCAGCCACATGCATGCGGCCCTGGACTGCGTCACAGCGGTTCAGGGCCATGTCTCACCGGTCTATCATGGCACGCGTTTGCCAGGTTACTGGAGCAGGGAGTGAAAAACGGGCTCGAACAGATCTAACTCCTCCCAGGGGTGAGTTCCCTCTTCAGAGGGAAGCACAGTGATGTGCAGATCTATCCGGTGATGAAAGTCAAATAATCCCAGTTCGTCCAACCAACCATCTGGAACCTCAAGATAGCCATCCTCGTAAAGGCTCGAGATGAGCACATTGGTCATCAGCTTTTCGACCCTGCATTCGAGGTCGCCTTCTTCCATGGCGGCTCTTTGGGTGTCATCCAGGGCTACGATCAGTTGCTCGCTGACATGACAGCCGAAATGGACAAAGTCTTCCAAGAAGGCCATGATGACCCAATGAGGCACTTCAGTGATCTTACAGCCGCGGTTTGCAAGTGCCCATGTGAGAACCTCTGTGTTTTCTAGAACTTTTTCCGGGTAATCCATGGCAATCCCCTTTTGGCATGCTGCTGATGCGATGTACCGTAAATCAAATGCATGAGTGGTGCCAAGGGGGAATTGGTGTAGTCCGCTTTAATCTTTTCCAATATAATGAAAGACTTAGTGGTAGGCTAGGGCAATTGACGGGTGAAGGTGGCCAACTGGCTGGCGATCCTGCATCCCTGGAACTGACGTATTTTGTCATCTCGACCAGGCCCGGGGTCAAAAAAAGTGGGAGGACTCAAGGTGGTAGAGACTTTACTTCGTGGATGGGAGAATACATCAGGCCGCAGCCGGCGAAGCCCAGAGCGTCTACTCCCCTCTGCCGGCTGCCTGCCGAGCATGAGGCATATGCTTTACGTGGTGAAGCGAAGGATCAGCAATCGCCCCCTTCAGCTAGATTACTTTGCCGGTACCATTTGCCCTGCCAGAGATCGCGGCGTTCCAGAGTGTTCTGGACAGCCTGGAGATTGGTTTGTTTTTCAAGGGCCCACTGCGGAGCTACGAGCTCGTGAGGGTGGGGATCTCCGGTGAGGCGATGAATTATCAGGTGAGATGGAAGCAACGCGAGAAAGTCGCACACCATATCCACGTACTCTGCACGACTCAAACAGCGATAGGCGCCGCGGTGAAAGAGCTCAGCCAGCGGAGTGTTCTGGATCACATATAGCAGATGGATCTTGATCCCCTGGAAATCGAGGTTCGCCAGGGCCTGTGCTGTAGCAAGCATGTCTGCCTTGGTCTCGCCGGGTAACCCGAGGATGACGTGGACGCAGATCCTGAGGCCCCGCTTGCGGGTGCGCTCCACTGCGTCCAGAAAGGCCGCCACGTTGTGACCCCTGTTGATGATCTTGAGGGTGTGATCGTGGATGGATTGAAGGCCGTACTCCACCCACAGATAGGTTTGTTGATTCAGCTCGGCCAGCAGATCAAGGACATTGTCCGGTACGCAGTCTGGCCGGGTTCCGATGGTGAGACCTACCACGTCATCTACAGCAAGTGCTTCCCGGTAGATCCGTCCCAACCTGTTCAACGGGCCATACGTGTTGGAGAAGGACTGAAAGTAGGCGATGAATTTTTTCGCCCGGTAGCGGCGGCGCAGCCGCTCTTTGCCCTGCTCCAGCTGCTGGGTGATGGAGTAGTGGCAGGAAAGACCGGTGCCGGAGCCTCGCGAGTTGCAGTAGATGCACCCGCCCACGCCGACGGTACCGTCCCGGTTGGGACAGGTCAATCCAGCGTCCAGGGTGATTTTTTGCACCCGGCAGCCAAAGTGCCGGCGAAGCGCACTGTTCAGATCGCAGTACCGTCTGGTAAGCATAAAAATCATTATATATAATTGAAGTTGCCTGAAGCAAGTTGGCGATTCATCTGTCGGCCGCTTACAGAGGACCGGGCAAGACAGGGGCGCCATGGCTTCGTCAACGGTGCGCTGGAAGGTGACGGTAGGATGAGTGTACATCCCACATCATATGAGGTCATCGTCGTGGGTGCCGGCCATGGCGGGTGTGAGGCGGCGCTTGCCGCTGCCCGTATGGGTTGCCGCACGCTGTTGCTTACCATTTATCTGGACACGGTGGCCCACATGCCCTGTTCGCCTTCGGTGGGTGGCCTGGGGAAAGGTCACCTCGTAAAGGAGGTGGATGCTCTGGGCGGGGAGATGGCGAAGATAGCGGATCAGACCGGCATCCAGTTTCGTGTCCTCAACACGCGCAAGGGACCGGCAGTGCAGGGAACCCGCTCACAGAACGACAAAGTCCTGTACCGTTCCAAGATGAAAGGAATTCTGGAGCGTGAAAAGAACATGGACATCAAGCAATCGCTTGCGGAGGAAATCCTGGTTGAGGGCGATCGGGTTGCCGGGGTTCGGGACAATCTTGGGGTGGAGTTTCTCGCTTCAACGGTGGTTCTTACTACCGGAACCTTTTTACACGGTCTCATTCACATTGGTGAGCAGCAGATTTCCTCCGGACGTGCCGGCGAGTTTTCGGCTGATGGACTGGCAAAAAACCTGGCAGGTTTGGGTTTCCGGATAGGAAGGATGAAAACGGGCACACCGGCCAGGCTGCGACGGAGCAGTATTGACTTCTCACAATTTGCCGAACAGAAAGGCGATGAAAATCCAAGGCCTTTTTCCCTGTTCTCGGAGAAGGTAACTCTGCCTCAAATTTCCTGCTTTATTGGTCGGACCAATCAGCGCACTCATGAACTCATCCGGAACAACATTGGCCTGTCGCCACTTTACAGCGGCGCTATCAAAGGTGTTTCCGCCCGTTACTGCCCTTCGCTGGAAGACAAGATAATGAAGTTTCCCCACAAGGAGGAACATCAGATCATCCTGGAGCCCGAAGGTCTGGATACTGAAGAGATTTATGCCAGCGGCACCGGTAATTCCCTGCCCTATGAGATTCAGCTCCAGTTGATCCATTCTGTGTCCGGCCTGGAGGAGGCCGAGATGATGCGCCCTGCCTATGCCATCGAATACGACTTTATTGATCCGACGGAGCTGCGGCTGACCCTGGAGACGAAAAAGGTTCAGGGACTGTTCATGGCAGGACAGATAAATGGTACTTCGGGCTATGAGGAAGCTGCGGCTCAAGGACTATGGGCGGGGATCAATGCTGGTTTGCAGGTTCAGAAAAGACCTCCCTTTGTGCTCGATCGCTCCGAGGCCTACATGGGAGTAATGGTTGATGACCTGGTGACCAGAGGCACCAGGGAGCCCTACCGGATGTTTACCTCCCGAGCCGAGTACCGGCTGCTCCTGCGGGAGGACAATGCAGATCTCCGCCTTATGGAGAAAGGCTTCGAGCTCGGGCTTATTGAGGCTGAGACGTTTAAGGATCTCAAGGAGCGAAGGTGCCAGGTTGCCGAGGAACTGGAGCGGATCAGCCGGACAAGGATCAAGCCGACGGCCCAGACGAGGCACTACCTGGAGACGAAGAACTCGGCAGCAGTGGACTGCTCTGTATCACTATCCCAGTTGCTGAAACGTCCGGAATTGCGTTACTCCGACCTGGAGCAACTGGAGGGTCGGGTGTCAGCATTGCCGGAACGGGTGGTACGCCAGGTGGAGATCGAGTGCAAGTATCAGGGCTACCTGCAACGTCAGGAAGCGGAAGTTAAAAAATTCAAAAACCTCGAGAAGATGTATATACCCGTCGGATTTGACTACAAGCAGGTTCCCGGCCTCTCCAACGAGGTGCGCCAGCGGCTGAGAGAAATTCAGCCGGCATCGCTGGGACAGGCTTCCAGAATCTCAGGAATTACGCCGGCAGCGCTTTCCATTCTCATGGTCTATGTGAAGCGCTTCCGGGAAAATCACCTTCAATCCCGGGAAAACAAGGATGCACCCGGCCTGGATTGACGGCCTTTTCGCCTCTAATTAGCGTCCGTCCGGAAATGCCACTATTTCCTCCCCCTGGACGGCCTCCGGCTCCGCTTCCAGCCCGTAGGGTAGAGCCTACGCCTCGGAGAGGGGAGGATTCACCCTGTTAAATCCCTGCTTCGCAGGGGCCCCTTCCAGGCGGAATTTAACAGGGTAAAGGTGGGGGGTGACAAAATAAACAGGAAATCAGCCATTTAATCACTCCCCTCAATCCTTTCCCGCCAGGCTGACCTTGAGACACACTTGACACCGTGGGGTTCAATCAGTGCTTTCCGTTGCCTGACCCTGTGGGAGCGGCTTTCCAGCCGCGACTGACAGCCCCAGCTCAACGGAAAGGTATCGGGGCTGGAAAGCCGCTCCCACAGAAAGCTCGAGTCGGCTGATATCCGAGCCGGGTCAATGAAAATTTTGGTACAACGGACCACTGACAACCAGTAGTGTCCGTTGCTTGTTGTCCGTAGTCCGTTGCCGAGGCCGGAAAAGATAAGGGCAGTTGAGTTACATAACGGAAAAAAGCTCCGGCCAGCTTATCTCTGAGCTGAGCCTATGAAAATAGTAATGCAACGGACGACTGACGTTACTCCCAGTCACTCAGAGGAGCCACCACGGCCTAGGGTATCTGTAAAGCCCTCGGTGTCAGGGTCAAGGGGGAGGCTGCGAAACCGCGAGCACCTGAGCCACCTTCGATTGAGCTTATGGCTCCAGCAAAGCCCAGCATGAAGATTTGGTGCTTTCTCAAAGCCTACACTGCCATAAATGATGCGAAAATGCTGGAGCGAGCGTATTTTCCCTTCCGCTTCAAGAGCGGGAGTGGAAAATAGCGAGCATTTCAATCAAATCGGCTATTCTTCCTTACATTTCGAAGCCGCCTTCAGGCGGATTCAATTGCTCGCGGTGGAGCAGCCTCCCCCTTGGCCCGTTAAGAACCGCCTTGTGAACTTAGTTCGCTCCGCTCACAATTGGAATAATGGAATAATGGAATGT
>JBKHJD010000113.1:0-7131 GCA_046538315.1 Syntrophobacteria bacterium | reverse complement strand
GGAAGGGGTAGTGCGGGATCTCCACCACCAGGCTGGCCATGATGATATTCTGGAACCGCGTGATGGCCGCATAGTCCTCCGAGATATCCTGGGTGATCTCGAACACTGCGAGGATCGGTCCATACTGCCAGGAAAGCGGCTTTTCCATGCGAAGGGGAATGTAGGTTTTCAGCTTTCGCTGTTCGGCCATTCCTCCAAACTCGAAGTCCAGAAAGCTGCCGCGAGAAATTAACCGCGAAGAAGACTTCCCCTCACGGGCCAATTTGTAATCCATACCCCCGAGCCCGGAAAGTCCTACCAGGGACACATCAGTGCTGTAGGTTATCAACTCGTTCAGGTCATACACATCAACCCTGTCGATTTTAAACCCGTGAATGGTGTTGCGTACTACTCTGTCCAGACGGTCAAACTGGACAGGATTGCTAAGCTGGATGCGGCCGAATTTGAGCACTGTGGGCAGGACGAACTGGATGAAGACTTGATGATTGAGATTGCTGGCCACCAGCAGGGCGTACTCCTCGCTTCTGCTAAGCAGCTCTGTCTTGGCCCGGTGCGAGATAAATACCGAAAGCGCCAGAGTGGAGATGAGTATAACCACCAGGCCTGTCAGGGTGAAATATTTAACCAGGCGAAAGGGTTTTTTCGTCTTGCCGGCCTTCGGTTTCATGCCTGAACCGATACAGTGCCTCTTTTCTCTGCGGATGAAGAAAAGGGGCAGATTTTCCCGGCTAATCCCACACAATACAGGGCAGCCTAGAAGTTCATGCGCAACGCTATAGCCGGCCTGCCAGCTTCAGGTACAAATCCAACTGATAGCTGGTACCGTCGCTTCAGTTCCCGCCGATATCGCTCTTCCTGCTCCCGGTTGGCCTCGCGCGCCGCTGTTGCAGCACTGCGAATTCCTCCCTCGTACCAGCCGAGTTCGAAAAATCCCAAAATTCCGCCAAGAACGGGGCTATCGTGCGCAAAAGCCGCCACCGTCGCACCAACAAACGCGCCGTTGAGGAGAAAGGAGGCGGCAGCTCGACCAGGATACCCGGCATAGAGGTGACCGGCCCCCGGCAGGAGTGCGGACAGCACTCCGGCCACCCTGGGAGACTTCTCCCCTCTTTCCGGCCTCTGCTCCAGGCCCTGCATCAATGACCGTGCCCGGGGGTAGGATTTGCTCTCTACCTGGATTCTCTCCAGGGCGGCAAGCGCCTGCCTGTATGCACCTCTTTCGATCTGGAACCAGGCCAGCCGCAGCCACATCCTGTCGCTTTCCGGATCCTCGGGATAGCGTTCCAGAAACTGCCTGGCCCAGTAAATCGCCTCTGGATAGTCCTTCTGCTCTTCCCTGATTATCACGATCTCCAGCAAGGCCTCTCGCCCAACCGGCTCGTCCGCACCCCGACCAAAAAGGTCTAAAAAGACCCCAAGGGCTTTCTCGGTCTTTCCCCCCTGCCGATAACAGCGGCCGATCTGGAGCTGCGCCCTGGAGCACCGGGAATCAGTGGGAAACAGGAAGAGAAATCGCTGATATTCACCAATCGCCCTGTAGTACTCCTGTTTCTGGTAGAGATGGGTTGCAAAATCCCACAGACCATCTGCCTCTCCTTCTGCCATGACCGGCTGGACCAGAAGCACAAGCAACCCCAGCCACAGAAAAAACAAGCGCAGCCCGGCTCGCAATGGAACACAGGGTCTGCTGGCATCACCAGCCGGGAGCGCAGGTGCACAAAAAAGACCAGTGCTGGCAATATAAAGATGATCGGGATACGACCTGTGCAGGTCATGGCACAATTATTCTATCCTTCACGCTCTGAGTTCGCCTGCTGGCGCCAGCGGTTGAGCCGTTTGCCAAGGGTTGCCTCGTAGCCTCGATTCGTCGGCTCGTAGAATCCCAGCTCCTGCAACTCTTCGGGGAGGTAGCCCTGCGGAATATGAGCCTGGGAGTAATCGTGCGGGTATCGGTAGCTGCGACCGTAGCCCAGGTGGCGCATCAGAGCGGTGGGCGCATTGCGAAGAGCAGCCGGTACGGAAAGATTTCCCTTTTCTTCCACCTGACGGCTCGCTTTGCCGTAGGCCACGTACAGGGCGTTGCTCTTTGGGGCCGTTGCCAGGTAGACTGCTGCCTCGGCCAGGGCCAGGTCCCCTTCCGGCCGACCCACCAGTTCAAATGCCTGCTGGGCTGCCACCGCCACCACCAGGGCCTGGGGATCAGCCAGGCCTACATCCTCCGCAGCGAAGCGGACCATCCGTCGGGCCAGATACCTCGGATCCTCACCGGCCGCGAGCATCCTGGCCAGCCAGTAGAGTGCTGCATCGGGATCACTTCCCCTCAAACTCTTGTGAAGTGCGGAAATCAGGTTATAGTGTTCCTCGCCGGTCTTGTCATAGAGAAGCACTTTTTTCTGAACAGCATCGGCCATTGCCTGTACGTCCACATGACGCCGCCCGCTCTCATCCGGCCCTGTGGTCATTACCGCTACCTCCAGACCGTTCAGTGCCACCCGGGCGTCTCCCCGGGCAGCTCGGGTCAGATATATCAGTGCATCCTCGTCCAGTTCGGGGGCCATAGTCCCCAGACCCCACTCCTTGTTACTCAGGGCGCCCCTGACAAGGATCTCCAGATCGGCCTCACTCAGCGGCTCCAGGACCACCACCGGCGCCCGCGACAGCAGTGGTGCGATTACCTCGAAAGACGGATTTTCGGTGCTCGCACCAATGAACGTAATCCTGCCACTCTCCACATGGGGCAGCAGGAGATCTTGCTGGGCCTTGTTGAAACGATGGATCTCATCCACAAACAGGACCGTAGACCTCTGGTGGATCGCCTGTTGCCGCCCGGCTTCATCAACGGCAGCACGAATCTCCTTGACACCAGCCGTTACTGCCGACACATCGATTAGGTGTGCTCCCGTTTCCCGGGCTATCACCCGCGCCAGAGTCGTCTTTCCACACCCGGGAGGTCCCCAGAGAATCAGCGACTGCGGCCGCCGGTGCCTGAGTATTCGTCCGATGAGTTTGCCGGGGGCCATTACATGCCGCTGGCCCACGAAGGTATCCACACTGCTGGGCCGCGCCCGCTCCGCAAGCGGAGCCTGGGCACTACATCCCGTAGGACCAAAGAGTTCCTCTTGCTTCAGCACGGTTGCCTTTCTCTTTGCAAAACTCCTCTCCAGATTTCAGTGGAACCTTACCCCAGGCACTTTGGCTTGTCAATGAGACTTGGCTGGCAAGGACTTGCTGTCCGCCGCTGCTGAAGACAACGGCAGCACTGGAAGGGGGTAATTCGAAAGTCAGGAAAGCTTCTAATCGGATCGCCTGACCCACATACCCTAGCCCGGGCTAGCTGACACTGGAGCACACGTGACACCATGAGGTTGAATCAGTACTGTCCGTTGCTTGTTGTCCGTTGTCCGTTGCCGAGGCCAAAAAAACGTGTAGTTGAGCCACACAATCGCAAAAATCTCCAGGCATCTCATCTCTGAGCTGAGGCCATGAAAACATCGGTACAACGGACTGCTGACGACGGACAACTGACTTTATCCGGTCACTCAGAAGAGCCACGACGGCCTCGGGGATCTGTGCGGAGCCCCGGGGTGACGTGACGTATGGGTAAAAATAAGCCGCCTAGGGCGAGACAGAGGTCACGTAGGTAAACTCGCCGCCTTCCACCTTGTTGATCACTACACCCTTGACCGTATTGCCGTCTGGGCCTAGTGTGATCGTCCCGGATACTCCCTGGAAATCGTTTGTCTTGACCAGGGCCTTGCGCAGCTCGGCTCCTTCGGTGCACCCGGCCCGCTTGATAGCGTCAATCAAGATGAAGTAGGCATCTGCACCCAAGGCTCCGAAGGCGTCCGGCTCTTTGTTGTACTTCTTCCTGTAGTAAGCCACATAATCCTTACCCAGCTTGGTTGTGACTGCTTCCACGTTGAAGTGCCCTGTGAGGTAGACCTTCTCCACTGCCTGACCGCCGATTTCAATGAGTTGAGACACCTGAGCTCTGTCAGCCATCAGAATCGGCACCATTATGCCCAGGTCCCTCGCCTGCCTGGCTATCAGGGCATTCTCCCTGTAGTAGTTGGGAAGATAGATAACATCCGGATCGGCTGAAAGTACCTCGGAAAGCTGACGTCTGAAATCCTGGTCGCCTGTCTGAATGTAGGTCGAACATAGCACTCTGCTTCCCAGCTCCCCAAAGGCCTTTACGAAAAGATTGGCCAGTTCCACACAGTAGTCCTCCTGAGCGATATCAACGACCACAGCCGCTGTTTTTGCGTTCATGGTATCCCTTGCCACTATCGCGGCCGCCCGACCCTGAACCGAGTCGTCGAAACAAGCTCGGAAGACGTATCTCTTGCGGCAGGTCACAAGGGAACTGGTGGCCGAGGGGGAAATCATCGGCACTTTACTTTCCTCGGCAATAAAACCTCCCACCAGCGCAGTGGCATTGCTGGCCCCGCCGAGGACACCAACGACGTTGTGTTCTTTGATGAGGCGCCGTACCGCACGAGCTGCCCGGATATTGTCGCTCCTGGTATCCTCCAGGAATAGCTTGATCTTTCGACCGGAAAGCATGGAGCTCATATCGTGCGCCGCTGTGATACCCTCCCACTCCGAGCGGCCATAGTCAGCCATCGGACCGGTCATGGGCAGAAAAATGCCCACCTTGATGGTTTCTTCGGCCACGGCAGGCAGAGCCTGGAGCCATACCACGGCCACCGCCGCCGAGAGCATGAGCAATCTTTTGACGCCCTTCCATCGCTTTTGCCGGAGAGTATTGATGGTAGCCCCCTGAGTATTGGCGGTCTGGTATCTGGAGCTTCCCTGTGAAGGGAAAAGATGGAAGAATTCTTCTTTTTGCGTATGTTCAGATAGTCTTGGGAAAAGTAAGCCGACCATGAGGCACTGAATTGAAGCTCCCCCGCAGTCGCCCTGCGACGGGACGGGGGATGCGCTCGCCCTGCAGAATAGGAGTCTCTCCGGGAAGTTCAACAGGGCTCGCTGGTTCAGTTCAAAGACCGGGGAAAAAACGAGGCGCTGTACCTGTGGAGTTCAATTGGCATGGAGTGAAACGTTTTTCCCTTATCTGGAGGTCTCGGAATTTCTATCCCATCAAAGGCGGGAAAGGTAATAGCGTTTCCCCGTCTTTTCCCGAGTCTTGCAATCCACCAGTGAATTCGGGTAACGCTATCACGTGGCTCGCACTGGTGTCAATTTGCCCCGCTGCCGGCCAGACAGAGGGGAACAGACCGTGCTCCTCTAGATTGAGCCGTGAAATTGCACGCTTGGTGGGTCGGCAGGCTGGAAAAACCCCTGATGGAAGGTTCCCACGAAAAAACGCCTCCGGTTTCCACCCTCTTTTCTAAAGAACAGGGGCCCACTCAGGCAACGGAAAGCGGTATCCGGACCGGCAATTGCTCTCAAGCCGCGAAGCACTGCAACTCTTCTGGGACCGGAGCGATCCAGCACCTCAAGGGCCAGACGCATTGCATCGTAGGCTCCTGCGGCAATCCAGTCCGGCTGGCGCTTGTGGAATTGTTCAAATCGCCGAACGAACCCCGCCACCGTCGGATTGCCTGTATCGAGCAGAAGCGGCTGGCAGACAAGCAGGCCCTCCACCGCCTGGCCGGTTACCTCATAGAGATCACGATCTGCCAGCGGATCAGGGCTCAAAACCTTGCCACCGAGGTTTTGTCGATGCCGCTCCAGCAAGAATAAACGTGCAGTTTCCGGATAGGCGGCCAAAAAAATCGCCTCCGGGTCTGCACCCTTGAACAGGTCCACAACTCTTGCCACCTCCACCGGTTCCGGGCTGCTGGATGCGTATCCCACCACCTTCAGCTTCTGTCGTTTGGCCTCAGCCATAAAAGAACTCATGAGCATACGTCCATAGGCGGACTCATCACTGAGCACAGCAACCCTGGTAAGGGCAAGAGCTTTCTTGATATAGGCGGCGAGAAAAGCGGCCTGCTCAGAGTCACCGTAAAGCAGCGGGAACAGGTGCCGGCTCTCCTCCTTGTGAACATATTCGGCGGAGACGGTGGGACTGATAAGTGCGAGGTCCGCCTCAGAATAAATGGGAAGAACCGAACAAACCGCCTCAGCACAAAGGTAGCCCACCACCAGAGACACGGAAGTATCTTCCGCCACTCGCCTGGCAACACGTGCGGCCTTGTCGGCATTACAGGGCGACTCGTGCACCACCATTTCCACCCTGAGTTCAGCCGCCCTGCCCTGGGCCTCTCGCACGGCGGTCAGGGCCCCGAGTCGCAGCATCTGTCCTTCCTCTTGCAGGGAGCCACTGAGCGGCGCCACAACGGCAATGCGCGCCCGACCGTTGCAGCAGGCCTCCGGCTTTTGCTCGCCGCAGCCACCACAAAAGGCTGCCATCGCCAGCACCAGAAGCAGCCTGACTGACCCGGAAAATCGCGCTCTGGGCAAGGTGCATCTGAACCTCAATGTCTCGTAGAATCGTCTCCTCATTGCTTCAGGGTCTCCATTGAATCCATTGCCTTGTTCGCTCAGGGTCCTACCACCCGAGTCTTGCAAGAGTCTCCATGGACCCTGCCTTGCTGTCACCCCGATCCCTCGGTGTTCCTGCGGCGTCTTTTTCGAAAAACCAGACGCACCGGCGTGCGTTTCAGGCGGAAGGCTTCCCGAATCTGATTTGCCAGGTAGCGCTCGTACGAAAAATGGATTGCCTCTGGATTATTTGCGAAAACGACAAAGGTGGGCGGCTGAACGGCCACCTGAGTTGCGTAGAAGATCTTCACTCGACCGCGTCCATGCACGGGTGGTTCATGACGGGAAATCGCCCGGGCAATGGTATCGTTGAGTGCCGGAGTCGCCACCCGGGTGCAATATTGGGAAAAGACCGAGCTGATGGTGGACATGAGCTGCGACACCCCCGTGCCCTTGAGTGCCGACAGGCTGAGAGTGGGGACATAGGGCATGAATTTCAGGGTACTGGCAACCGATTGTCTGACCTCCCTGGCCTTTTTGGGATCAGTTTCCAGCAAATCCCACTTGTTCACCGCAACAACAGCCCCACGTCGCCGCTCGTGAATGTAACCCGCTATCCGTACATCCTGGGCCGTAACCCCTTCGGAGGCATCCATGAGCAACACTGCCACCTGACAT
>JBKHJD010000112.1:0-7149 GCA_046538315.1 Syntrophobacteria bacterium | reverse complement strand
GCCCGTAACTGAACCGGCCGAACTGCTCGCTGAAAACGAACACTTCATTTGCTGATTCGTTCATAGGATTCCCTTTTTCGGAAACGTTCACAGGCCGGCAAGTACTGAATCTGAATGAAACGACGAACCTGTAAACCTTGACTATAAAACAGCTTTCCCCGGACAGCAAGCTCTGACCATCCAGGCAAGCGGCAACGTGAAGACGAAAGGCTAGCTTCATCGGTGAGGCCAAAACTTATATTTGGCGAGCGGAAAGATTGGAGGTATAATAAAAAACATCTAAAACTTTACCCTTGCATCCAGGAGGTGGCAATGGCGGTGAGGAAATTTCAGATCTGGCTCCCTCTTCTTATCTTCTGTGTGCTGACCTTCTCCTGTCTTGCCCTGGCCGCGGAGAACAACAGTTACCGGGCCGGATATGTGATGGGGTACCAGGAGCAGGAGACAGCGCGCACCTTCGACCCTGATCTGAGCTATGGCCGTTATGCCAAGCAAAGACGGGAGGTACTCAAACAGGAAGGTCATGTGCCCATAAGCTTCTATCGGGGCTTGCGGGATGGATTTCGGGATTCCGTCCGAGAATACACCCCGGAGTATACCATCGAAGACGTCCACCTGGAAAGACTGCCCGAGCACCTGCATCCCGGAGAATAATCCAGGCCCCTGATGGAAGCGTCTCAGTGGATCCTCGAAAAAGTTGCGTCGACAGGGAGGTGGCTGTCATGACAAAAGCACTGGTCTTGATCACCGCAGAGCCGGGTGCGGACCGCGAAGTTGCCGCCAGGGTCAAAGGGGTAGAAAAGGTATACCTGGTTACCGGTCTCTACGATGTGGTGGCCGAGGTGCAGGCTTCTGACGATGCCAGTATGCTCGCTCTTCTCTATGACAAGATCAGGGTTATCGATGACATCAGAGAAACCCAGACCATGTTGTGCTTGAAGGTATAGTCGCGATGTCTAGCGGGGAGATTTCTGGACCCTGCGGAACCTGTTCGCCTTCTAGTGAAGCCTTTTGACAATCTCGGCGACACGGGCACCGAGTTCGAAGCCATTCTGGCGGGCGTTCGCATCCGGAGCGCCCACACAGGCCACGCCGTAGTGACCACCAGCACTCATAGGGTCACCCACAATGATCATTCCGTAGATGAGCATCGCCTGGATAATAGACATGATGGTGGTCTCTTTGCCGCCGCTGGGATCACCACCGGTGGCAAAGGCGGCGCCGACCTTGTTTTCCATTTTCTTTCGCATTCCGACAAAGTCGTCGAAGACCTTCTTCAATTCCGCCGCCATTACCCCGAAGTAAACCGGTGAGCCGGCAATGATTCCGTCGGACGCAACGAATTCGTCCCTGGCGAGTTGTTCAGTGGAGCGAAGCAGGCAGCGAACACCCTCAACCGATTCCACCCCCTGGCAGACAGCCTCGGCAAGCTTGCGGGTATTGCCGCTGCGGGAATGATAGAGCACGAGAACCTGCATGGTTGTTTCCCTCCTCTCGTGGCTGGAGTATTAACCGCTTAAGCGCTTATCCAAAGCTCGGCGAGATCCTGGAAAAGCAATGCACGCGCAGTATGGAACAAGGCGGGACAAACAGGCCCGGGAGCAGCTCATGGAAGGTAGTCTGGCAACCACTACGTCTGCTGTTTCTGCAACGCTAGCTCAGCGAGGAATTCAAAGACCTCTCCGCCTTCGAGATCAGCTACTGCCTCACCGGTGGCATATTGAACAACCCAGGCAATATCCGATTCACTCTGGGGCGAGAATGGACCTTTCCTCAATGCGACTGAAAGATTCTCCGGATCGAAGAGGAGGAGATGTTCAAAAAGCGGGGCTTCCCCACCGTTCATTTTTGGCTTGGCGAAGACCTGAAAATTTTCTTCCACTACCCCCAGAGAAAGAGCCTGGAAATCCAGCAACTCGAAGAACAGATCGAAAGATTCCTTGATCTGGGTGAGGGATTTTTGCTCGAGGCCCAGGCGCGCATCTTCCACCAGTTCCGCCAGGTCTTCTCTCGTGTACGACAGATCCAGCAGGTCGAGAGCCCTGGCATGGACGCGACTGAGTGATTCTTTGCCCTTGCTCACCACCACGTCCTGGTCATTGAGAATCCGTTTGATATTTTTGATGCTGAACATCTCCTTCCACTCCGGGCTTTTCCGCATAGCCACATCGGCCAACGTGGTATGGTAGATGGGCAATTCATTATCGAAAACCAGTATCTCCATGACCTCGTCCAGCCGTCGTACGTAAAGATCCAGGTCACGAACCTTTTTGGGCTCGAGGTCCGTCATCTCGAGAAGCTTGCGCATGAGCGTCTTGTCGACACGCCGCTGCCCCGGAACCTCTCGTATCGTGGCGGCGAGCTTTCTCACAATGCGGTCGAGCTGGATTTTCGCCTTGAGGTTTTCCTTGAAAGACATGACTATGAGCTCCTTTTTGCAACTCTGGTATGCTATCCCATATATTTTATAATAGCAAGAAGTACCAGGAAAATAGAAGTTGCCCCACCGGAGAGAGTGCTTATGAAAAAAATTGCTCTTTTACGCAACACCGTTCAGGAGTATGCCTGGGGGTCGAAAACGGCCATACCCGAGCTCCTCGGTAGACCGACCCCTGCGAGCAAACCGCAGGCCGAACTCTGGATGGGAGCTCATCCCAAAGGACCATCGCTCGTCCTCTGTGATGGAATGTGGAGATCCCTCCTTGAGCTGATTCAAGAAAGTCCCGAAGAGGTGCTCGGCAGGCGGACAGTCGCGAAATTCTCGCACAGCCTGCCGTTTTTATTCAAGGTAATCGCTCCGGCGAAACCGCTCTCCATCCAGGCTCATCCCACCAGAGAGCAAGCGCGGCGAGGCTTTGCCCGGGAGGATGAACTGGGGATTCCCCTGGATGCTCCCCACAGAAACTACAGGGACGAAAACCGCAAATCAGAGCTCATTTGTGCACTGACGCCGTTTTGGGCCCTGAACGGTTTCCGAAGAGTCAAAGACATACTGGGCATTCTGGAAAAGCTGGAGGTTTCGAGTCTGGCAAACGAGATCGCCTCTCTCACGGACCAGCCAGACCAGGAAGGGCTGAAACGGTTCTTCCACGAGGTGATGACCATGGAAAGCGAGAGACGGCGCCTGGTTGTGAAGCAGGCGGTTTGCTCGGCCGAGAAGTGCGCACCTGCTGGGCCTGTCTGGAGCTGGCTGCTGAGACTCCACAAGGAGCATCCCGGAGACATAGGGGTTCTTTCTCCCGTTTTCCTGAACCTGGTACAGCTTCAGCCTGGGGAGGCGATCTATATCCCCCCGGGTGAGCTTCATGCCTACCTAACGGGTACGGGCATGGAACTCATGAGCAATTCCGACAACGTCTTGCGCGGAGGCTTGACGCGTAAGCACGTAGATGTCAAGGAACTCATGGCGGTTTTGACTTTCACCGAGAAGGAAGTCAAACTTTTGAGAAAAGAGAAACTGACCCCCGCTGAGACTGTTTATCACGCACCGACGGCGGAATTCATCCTGTCGGTGCTTTGTGTGCGCGAGGCCTGTCCTTTCACGAGCAGTCGGGATCGCAGCGTGGAGATTATGATCTGCACAGGGGGCGAGGCCAGAGTGACTGATCTGAGCGATGGGCAAACAACCCGTCTGACCAAGGGGACATCCATTATTGTCCCGGCAGCGCTGGAGCAGTACCGGATCGAAGGCAATGCCACCATATACAAGGCGGCGGTTCCGGACTGAGCCACGCAGGGGACCCTGTCTTGACCTCTTGGAGTACTGGAAAGGAGAAGCGGAAAATACTCGTTCAGATTCATGGACAGCCATCATTTCACCTCGCGGGGCGCAGTGGAGCCGAGTTCAATCCGAGCCGAAGACCTGGGGCTGCCGATCCATTGACACAGTGGAGGTCAGCCTGTTATGGTTCTTTAAGTTCTTCCGGCATTCGATTGGATGCCTGCTGCCTCTTGGGTTTATCTCGACCAGAGGCCAGGGTGGCCTACTCGACAAAGTACATCTGAGCAAACCGGTTTATCGTGGTCCTCTGGAAAGCCGAGATTATCGCCGGCACCAGCGCTTTCGTCGGAACAAGTGACTGCACCAATCAGGCTGCGATTATGTGCTTTGTCGAGTAGGCCACCCTGGCCAACGTCAGATGTTCTTATTGCATCCAATCGAATGCCGGAAGATGCTGATTCTTACCCCTTTCCAATTCATTCAACCAGAAAGGAGCAAGGCCATGTCAGAAAACGTCATCCTCGAAAAACGCCAGCACATCGGCTTGCTTACCCTGAATCGACCCGATGAGATGAACACCTTCAACGTCCCCTTTGCCCGAGAGCTTAGTGACGGCCTCTGGGAAATGGATCGGGACCCGCAGGTACGGGTTGTTGTGATCAAGGCAGCCGGCAAACATTTCTCCACTGGAATATCTCTCGCCGAGTTCAAGGACAAGACACCCAAAGAATACCGTGAGTTTATCAAGCTGATGGACGAGCACAACCATACCATTGCCCGAATGAAAAAACCGGTGATCGCCTCGGTGCACGGCTACGCCCTCGCCAATGGAGCCGGTCTGGTTTTCGCCTGCGACATGGCTGTGGCTGCCGAGGACGCCAAGTTCGGGACAACGGCCATCAATGTGGGACTTATCTGTCTGGGACCGGCGGTGCCGCTGGCCCGCGCCGTTGGTCGTAAAAAGACGCTGGAGATGGTCCTCACCGGGGATATGATCACCGCAGCCGAGGCCCAGAGGCTGGGGTTGGTCAACAAGGTGGTGCCCGTAGATACACTTGAGGATGCCACCATGGAGCTGGCCGCCAAGCTGGCCGCCAAGAGTCCGCTTGCCATGGAGATTGGTAAGACCGGGATTTACGGCATGTCAGATCTTCCCTACCACCAGGCCCTTGACTACATGGGCGAACTCTTCTCCGCGCTTTGCTGCACCGAGGATGCGGAAGAAGGGGTTAAGGCTTTTCTGGAGAAGAGAAAACCGGTGTGGAAGGAGCGCTAGCAGCTTGCGACTGTGAATCGCAGAGTAAAAACGTTTACATCAAGCTTCCGGCGCGAACTCACGGCCATTTTCGGTGGCCCTTTATGCAGCAACGGGGTTCATGTCAATCTTGCGGTTCTTTTAGCTTGTAAAGAGGCATATCGTACTGCATATCCAGGTAAAATACGCAGTTCTCCGGGCCGTGCTTCTCCACTTCGTCTCTGAGCTTCCGACATATGCGCAGGCCGGTCTCGCGAGCGCCTTCAGGAAAACCGGCCTTATCGGCCTCATACCATTTTTCGATGGCGTCCAGCTTGCTCATGAACTTTTCGTAGGTGATTTCTTCGAGGGGAAACGTCAAGATGTACCTCCCTTTATTTGAAATCTGCACTTTACCTTGTCGGCAGCCGTATTGCAAGAAAAACCATTCCGCTCCCAGTTCTGAACTCCGATGGGGACTTTGCCCTCCTTGAGGAGCTCAAGGGGGTTATTACGGAGAATGAAGCTACCCCTTCACTGTATTCACCTCGGTGGCACTGACGCATTGGCCTGAAGCGATCCGACGGGCTGGTTGGGGGACGAAGCGATGCGGCAGGGGAAAAAATGACCCCAAGTAACCTCTGCTCCTGATCCTCTCTTTGTGTCTTCCTGTTTCCCTTCGCTGGCATTACCCAGTTCAGGTTCCACGGGTTGCTGCTTTTGCAGCTCTCAGTCTTGGATTCGCTTCAGCAGCGATCCCTCGACACCCCCAACAGTTTACACTCCGAGAGAACCTCCAGTGAGATTTCTTGGGGTCATTTTCAAAATAACGCAGCCCTCTCTCCTGTGTCAAGAAGATAAATTTCACAAGCCCATTCTCAGGATCGAAGTCAGGACATCCAGCCACGGGACCCAATCATTTTTATTTTGCTCGCTTCATGGGAAGGGTACTTCGCGGAACAAGTCGGCAAAGCTATGAGCCGAGAGATGCCGCCGCCTGTGGAAAACGTCCCCGAAGGACTGAGTTTCTTGCCCGCTCGTCCCGCCCCTGGCGGGATCGGTCAAAAAAAGAAGTTGCCTCTGTGGTGAATTAAATAATCGAAAGCCACCTCCAAGGGTTTCCTTATCTGTATAGCTCTTCCTCGATTTCAATCCTGCGTTGCTCAAGTGCGTATTTCAGGAATTTTCGTTCTGCGTTCCTGGAATCCTCACTGGAGCCGTGATGTAGGTTCTGTAGGGCCCGGACGGCAGTTCTGTATTTCGCCAACAGTGATTGGATACCAGATCTGGATTTCGTTTCTTGCTTCATGACCTTTTCACCCCCTCAAATCTGTAGATATTATATCATCTTCGGCAAAGAAAGAGGAGCATTTTGAAGACAGCAAACGATCGGCGCCTTTGGGCTAGAGCTTCCGTGTTCTCTCCTTCATGCGGGCTGGCTAGCTGAGTGGCCACCCACAATCGATAGCAGGTCCGGTCGTCTGGATTGCCTGGCGGTAAGCGAGGCAGGCTGGAACGCCTGCAAAATGCCGAGGCCGGATGCGAGGGTGATGCTCCAAGATGCGGAGATTCGCAGCTACTGGGGAGCAAAGTCTCCAGTGTCCCGACATTTCCCCCATAGATTCACGAAAGCCCTCTCTCCCCTGTTGACACCGAGACCTGTAATCCCTAAAATATAATTGTTGCATGCATCTCCGCTGCAAACCTACCACATGGGGGCGAAACGGGTTCGACGGGGATCATGAGGCTTGAGTGGCATGCCGAGGTTCCTGCCTGCTCGTAAAACAGGTGGGGATAAACACAGACGCAGACGACTATGCGTATGCCGTAGCCGCGTAAAACGGCTACCGTCCTGCCGGTTCGGGTCCGCGGGACCGGTAAAGGGCGTCGACGAGCGGAATCGCCCGCTGCACTTACCTACGGGCAGCCGGGTCAAACCAAAGTAGGTTGGCTCGAAGGGAATCCTGCCCGAGGGGAGTCCCGGAGAGCGAGACGACAATACCCGGGCTAAGCATGTAGAAGCTTGAGCTGAAGGTCTTCGGACGCGGGTTCGACTCCCGCCGCCTCCACCATTCGACTCCTTGCTACGCTCGGACTTCGCTCATGGCAGGCCATCCCAGGATGTCCCAAAAAGGGGTCAAAAAGGGGTCAAGTCTGCTTTTGGCTTTCATTCAGCCTCCTTTCGAGCTTTCCA